>NZ_RZPF01000185.1:0-9595 GCF_004022735.1 Mesorhizobium sp. M7A.F.Ca.AU.001.01.1.1 | reverse complement strand
GGTTCCGGCGGACCGTTCGGCGCGGAAGGACCGATCATCATGACAGGCGGCGCGATCGGCTCGCTGATCGCGCAGATGCTGCCGGTCAGCGACAACGAGCGCAAGACCCTGCTGGTGGCTGGTGCGGCAGCGGGCATGACCACGGTGTTCGGAACACCGATCGCCGCCATCATGCTGGCGGTCGAACTGCTGCTATTCGAATGGACCCCGCGCAGCTTCATTCCGGTGGCGGTCGCGGCTGTTATCGCCGAGGTCGAGCGCACCATGCTGCATCTGCCCGGGCCGATCTTTCCGTTTCAGGGCGGCATGGAGGTGTCTTTTGTCGGCCTTGCCGGCTGGGTGGCGATCGGCGTTTGTGCAGGACTTCTGTCGGGACTGCTGACGCAGATGGTCTATGCCTGCGAGGACGGTTTTCAGAAGCTGCCGATCCACTGGATGTGGTGGCCGATGCTTGGCGGCCTGGTGGTCGGCATAGGCGGGCTGATCGAACCGCACGCGCTCGGTGTCGGCTATGACAACATCACCGACATGCTGGATGGCCGCACCGTCGCGACGGCGGCACTCCTGCTGCTGGTGGTCAAGGCGATCATCTGGTCGGTAGCGCTCGGCTCGGGAACGTCGGGAGGTGTGCTGGCGCCGCTGTTGATCATGGGCGGGGCTATGGGCGCTGTGCTCGCCGGCGTTCTGCCTGCCGCGGATCCGGGTTTCTGGGCGCTGCTGGCAATGGCCGCCACCATGGGCGGCACGATGCGCGCGCCGCTGACCGCCACGTTCTTCGCCGTCGAACTGACCGGCAACACACATATGCTGGTGCCGCTGATTGCCGCCTGCGCCGCGGCGCATGCCGTGACCGTGCTTCTGATGAAGCGTTCGATCCTGACCGAAAAGATCGCCAGAAGGGGACACCATCTGGTTCGCGAATACCGTGTCGACCCTTTCGCCCTGACCAGGGTGCGCGAGGTGATGACGTCGCAGGTCGAAAGCGTGCCGGCGACGATGACGCTGCATGGCGCAGCAGCGTTCCTGACGGCGCCGGAAACACGGCATCCGAGTTTCCCGGTGGTCGACGAGAACGGTCAGGTGCTGGGCCTCATCGATCCGCCGGCGATCTTGCGCTGGAGACGCGCCGGCACGCACCGCACCACCACGCTTGGCGCGTTGCTGGCCGGCAGCAAGGTGACGCTGGCCTATCCGGACGAATATCTCGAAGGCCTCTCCGACAAGCTGCTGATGGCCAACGTCTCCCATCTGCCCGTCGTCACTCGCGAAGGCTCGTTGCTGGTCGGCTATGTCGGCTGGAAGGATCTGATGCGCGTGCGGTCCAGGAAACAGGCCGAGGAGCGCGAGCGTTCGACCTTGCTTGGCTTTGGCACCAGACGCAGGAAAAAGGACGACGCGGTCGAAAGCCTTTAGATGCTCTCTCCTCGCTTCGCCCACTCCAGCACATGGAGCCTCAACGCCGAGGACAGGTTGGTGTCGCGGGGCCGCGTCTCGTCGACTTCGGCGACAAGAGCAGCGAGCGTCAGCTCCCTGGTCGCCGCGATCGCGACGAGGTCGTCATAGAAGGGCTTTTCAAGCGAGTAGCTGGTGCGGTGGCCGCGAATGGTCACCGAACGCTTTTCGACCGGGCTCATTGACGGCCGGGGTCGCCGGGCTTTTCACGACGATGCCCGGCAACGAATTTTTCGCTCTTGTCGGCGGCGACGCGGTCGCGTTCCTTTTCGGCCTTGGAGCGGCCGTGCAGCGCGCGGTTCTGTTCGGCGGCGCGCAGCTTTTCGTCCCGCGCCTTTTGCTTGCGGGCCTGGCGGAGATTGACGATTTCGGCCACGGCGTAAGTCGCCGGCCTATTTCTTGCGGAAGGCGTCGAGCGAGACCACTTCGGCGCCCTTGGTGGCGGCGTCCGCGGCCGCGGGCTTCTTCTCCGCCTCCGCGGCGGCCTTCTTCTCGGCCTTCGGCTTTTTCTCGGAGACGATGGTCAACGGCTCCGGAGTTGGCGCAGCCGGTTCATCGGCTGCCGCACCATCCGTCTTGACGTCGAATTCGAGTTCGAAATTGACCGAGGGATCGTAGAAGCCGCGCACGGCCGAGAACGGGATTTCGAGTTTTTCCGGCACATCGGAGAAGGACAGGCCAACCTCGAAGCCGGTATCGGTCACCTTCAGGTCCCAATACTGGAACTGAATGACGATGGTCATCTGCTCGGGATAGCGCTCGCGCAGCCGCGAAGACACGCGTACGCCCGGCGCGCCGGTCAGGAAGGTGATGAAGAAGTGGTGGTTGCCGGGGAGGCCGGTGCGCGCGACCTCGGCCAGGACCTTGCGCATGACGCCGCGCAACGCCTCCTGGGCCAGAATGTCGTAGCGGATGTGGTCGTCGGCCATGTGGCGGTCGGGTTCCGTTGAATCGTCCGCATAGCTGTAATCAAGCTTGAGCGCGGCGTAAACCGCATATAGATCACCCTCGCGCGGAAGCGAAGACTATTGCCAGCGATTTGATCGCTCAGGCGCTGGCGAGCGCGCTTTGCTTTTCGGACGATGCCGCGGAGCGGCGCTTGCCGAAGGCGCGCAGGAAGGTACGCACGCCATTGGTCGCAGATTGCAGCACCTCGTCCTCGCGCGGCGAGCCGCCAAGCATGAACGTGGTCTGCAGTTCGGCATTGACGAGGCCAAGGAACTGGCGTGCCGCCACGTCCGGGTCCTCGATCGTGAGATAGCCGCCATAGGCGAGGCGGGCGAAGCGGGCGGCGATTGCCGGCCATGTCCTGCCCGGTCCCTGTTCGCGCCATTCGGCAAACAGTTCGGGATAGCGCTCGCCTTCGGTCTGGATCAGCTTGCGCAGGAATTTTCCATCGCGGTTGCAGATGCAATTCTGATTCAAACGCACCGCAAAGCCGATCAGGTCGGCTTCGAGATCCCCCGGCTGATCGGGGAAGGTGGCAATGGTGGCGAAGATGCCGGCATTGCAACGTTCGGTCAGATCACGGACCACAGCGACGAACAGTTTTTCCTTGTCGCCGTGATGGTTGTAGATGGTCTGGCGCGAGACGCCGGCTTCGGCGGCGATCAGGTCGATATTGGCGCCGGCGAAACCTTCGCGGCAAAACACGGTGGCGGCGGAGTCGACGATCGACAGGCGCTTGGCCTCATGACCGCGTGGCGGGAAAATGTCAGGAGAAACGTGCAGCTTCATAAAAAACTATATAGAGGTGATTGACGATTTAGACAAGAGTGTCTAAATTTGTGGACACAAGATTAAGAGATTTCGCATGAGAGAGACGAACAGAACTCGCTCTCGATGTGTCGGAATCTCACGGGATGGAACGTCCTAGGTTAGACGCCGCCTGGCGGCGGCAACCAGATTTGAAAGAAGCCTCTATCATGAGTCCCAAATTCCTCCGCATCGCGGTCGTGCTCGGCTTGTTGTCCGCCATCGGCCCGTTCGCCATCGACATGTATCTGCCCGCGCTGCCGTCGATCGGCGCCGATCTGCATGCCGGCACCGCTGCCGTGCAGATGAGCCTGTTGATCTTCTTCCTGTCGATGGGCTTTGGCCAGATCGTCGTCGGGCCGATCTCCGACATGGTCGGCCGCAAGCTGCCGCTCTACGGCGGCCTTGCGCTGTTCATGGTCGGCGGCATCGGTTCGGCAATGGCGCCGACCATCGAATGGCTGATCGCTTTCCGCTTCCTGCAGGGGCTTGGCGCCAGCGCCGGCATGGCCGTTCCGCGCGCCATCGTGCGCGACCTGCATACCGGCAATGAGGCTGCCAAGCTGATGTCCTTGCTGATGCTGGTATTTTCGGTGTCGCCGATCCTGGCGCCGCTGACCGGCAGCGTGATCATCGAGAATTTCGGCTGGCGTGCCGTGTTCTGGACGGTGACGGGCGCGGCTCTGCTGGCCACCATCCTTCTGGCGACCTCGCTCAAGGAGACGCGGCCGGTGGAAGATCGCGCCGGGTCCTCCTTCGGCACCGCGCTGTCGGCCTACCGCTTCCTGATGGGCGACCGTAACTTCCTCGGCCTCACGGCGATTGCCGGCTTCGGCATTGCCAGCTTCTTCGTCTATCTGTCGAGCTCGTCGTTCATCCTGATCGACCATTACGGCCTGTCGCCTTCGGTCTACAGCGTGTTCTTCTCGATCAACGCGGTCGCCTTCATCGGCATGTCGCAGATGACGGGGCTGCTGGCCGAGCGCTTCGGCCTGAGGCGCGTGGTGCGCGTTGCGGTGACCGGCTATGCCACGACGATGGTGGTGCTGTTCGCGGTGATGGCGACGGGCATCGACCGGCTCGACGTGATGGCGGCGCTGCTGTTCGTCGGCTACGGCTTCCTTGGTCTGGTCATTCCGACCACGTCGGTGCTGGCCATGGAAGAGCATGGCCAGATTGCCGGCACGGCGTCAGCGCTGATGGGCACGCTGCATTTCGCCATCGGCGCACTGGCCATGGGTGTTGCCGGCGTGTTCTTCGACGGTACGCCGCTGCCGATGGTGGCCGGCATCACGCTCTGCGCGGTGATTTCCTTCACGCTGGCCAAGGTCACGCTCGGCCGCTCTCGCGAGGCCGTCGAGGCGCCGGCCGAGTAGTAGACTTTCGATGAGAACGAAGGGGCCGGCTCATGCCGGCCTCTTTGCCATTGGGCGCGGACAGTTCCGTCCGAAAGGCGTTGACGACGCCCGGTTTCGGCTGTAGCAGCGATGGTCATGATGATCGCAACGGCTCTCGTGGTGGTAGGAAAGCGCATGGGCAGGATGGTGTAACCATCCGGCGATAGCCACCCATGCGCGGTAAACAGGCTCCTGACGGGGCCTTTTTTTATGCCCGAAATCCGGGCGATGCCCCGTCAATCATCCTCATCACGCAATACACCACGGATCAGAACCATGACGGGCGAGAACCCTATTCAAACCGCGAGCAAGCGCATGACAGGCGCGGAGATCGTTCTCCATGCACTCAGAGACAATGGCGTAGAGCATGTCTTCGGCTATCCTGGCGCCGCCTTGCTGCCGATCTACGACGAGATATTCCAACAGGATGACATCAAGCATATCCTCGTGCGCCATGAGCAAGGTGCGGGCCATGCCGCCGAAGGCTATGCACGGTCTACGGGCAAGGTCGGCGTCATGCTCGTCACATCCGGTCCAGGCACGACAAATGCGGTAACGCCACTGCAGGATGCGCTTATGGATTCGGTGCCGATCGTCTGCCTGACAGGACAGGTGCCGACAACGCTGATCGGCTCCGATGCCTTTCAGGAATGCGACACGGTCGGCATTACGCGGCCCTGCACCAAGCACAATTCGTTGGTCAAGGACGTCAACGAACTGGCGTCAACGATCCACAGGGCTTTTCACATCGCCAAGTCCGGACGACCGGGACCTGTCCTCGTCGACATGCCAAAGGACGTCCTGTTTGCCACCGGCGTGTACACGCCGCCCTCGGATGCTGCTGCACTGAAGAGCTGTCGGCCGACGGTGGAGAGCGACATCAACGAGATCGGCAAGGCGATAGAGTTGATGGCCAATGCCCGTCGTCCAGTCATTTATACCGGCGGTGGCATCGTCAATTCCGGCATGGAGGCATCGAGACTGCTGCGGGAGCTTGTCGAACTGACTGATTTCCCGATCACCTCGACCCTCATGGGGCTTGGCGCATATCCGGCATCCGGCAAGAACTGGCTGAAAATGGTCGGCCTGCACGGATCGTACGAAGCGAACATGGCCATGCATGAGTGCGACGTTATGCTCTGCATCGGCGCCCGCTTTGACGATCGCGTGACTTCGCGCGTGGAGGCTTTTTCACCGAGCTCAAGGAAGATCCATGTCGATATCGATCCGTCCTCGATCAACAAGACCGTCCGTGCCGACGTCGGCATTCAGGGCGATGCCGGCAAGGTGGTGGACAGCCTGGTTCGCTCATGGCGTGCGCTGCCGCAAAACCCTGACAGAAGACGCCTCGACGAATGGTGGAAACAGATCGCGCGCTGGCGCGGGCGCAACTCCTTCTCTTACGAAATGAGCAACGAGGTGATCATGCCGCAATACGCGGTCGAGCGTCTCTACGCGCTGACGAAGGATCGCGACACCTACATTACGACCGAAGTTGGCCAGCATCAGATGTGGGCGGCCCAGTTCTACGGTTTCGAAAAGCCGCGTCGCTGGATGACGTCGGGCGGCCTTGGTACGATGGGCTATGGCTTGCCGGCGGCATTGGGCGTGCAGATCGCGCACCCGGAAAGCCTTGTCATCGATATTGCCGGCGACGCATCTGTCCAGATGACGATGAAAGAGATGTCGGCGGCGGTTCAGTACAATGCGCCTATCAAGATATTCATCTTGAACAACTCTTACATGGGCATGGTTCGCCAGTGGCAGCAAATGCTTCACGGAAACCGCCTGGCGCATTCCTATTCCGAAACTTTGCCCGATTTCGTCAAACTGGCTGAAGCGTTCGGTGCGGTCGGCATACGTTGTGAGAAGCCGGCCGACCTCGATGATGCGATTCAGGAAATGATCGATGTAAACCGGCCGGTGCTCTTCGACTGCCGTGTTGCCGAACTCGCCAATTGCCTTCCGATGATCCGGACGGGCAGAGCCCATAATGAGATGCTCTTGCCCGGCGAGACCTTCGCCAGTGCAACCGATGAGATCGGCCAGGGACTGGTATAGACCCCAGAGCGGGATGCATTCGAATTGAATAGTGCATCCCGCTCGATTGCGTCCGACTTCAAGGCTACACCCCGGTTTGCGCCAGCACGAAGCGCAGCCGCGCCTCGACGGGGGCCAGCGGCAACGGAACCATCTCATAGCCCAGTTCCGTATAGACGCCGACCAGCGCATGGTGGGTACGCTCGGCCTCGTCGAGCGTATGCCTGCGCTCTTTGTCCTGCGCGAAGATCTCCGGCCAAAGCGGGGCGACGAAGACGCGCCGATGATAGCGGAAGCGCTCTGCGGCAGCGTGGGCGTGTTCGGGTATCGGCAGGCCGCTCAGGCTGAGATAGCCGAGCGTGTCCGGAACGCCTCGATCGAAAAAAACAGGACGCCCGGTCTGTTCTAGCGCAATTTGATACGAGCGCATCTCCCATGACAGCATCAACTCGGCAAACAGGGCGCGATCGTGCCAGGGCAAAGCGGGTCCGCCAATGGCGGACTGGTCGCGGATAATACCACGCCCGGCTTCGACCGAGGCGGCAAAGCCTGCCCGGCGCAGGGCTTCGATCAAGGTGGTCTTGCCGGAGCCGGGACCGCCGGTCAGCACAAAAAAGCGATCGGAATCGTTTTGCATGTTTTGTCCATGGAGAGGGAGCACGCGGCAGGGCGCGTTCGCGGCGGAACTGCCGTCGCGCATGCTGGATATCCGAGGAGGGGAGAAGTGGAGGTTTCTGTTGCCAGGTACCTCCGAACCCCGCCTAGAAGTGCGAACCTCTAGGGCTTGATTTGAAGCTATCGCACCGCTTACGCGGCGAGACGTGCTTCCGCATAGTTGTCATTTGCAACTACAGGTTTAGCCCGATGACGGTGGTACCATGCCGGGCAAAAGTACGATCTTTACACCTTCGTCGATCCTATTTCGCCCCCAGCAAAAACCGCTCTGTCGTCAACAGCGGCTTTTGGTGGAGGCGCCGGGTACCGCCCCCGGGTCCGAACGGCTTATTTCATCGCCCATTTATCGCCATAGTCGGTCAAGCCGACAAACCGAATATAGGGGGCGATCGCAGGAAATGAAAGGCCGCAATGGCACTTTGTCCCCGTGTCAAAACCGCAAGTCCGAAGGGTTGACTTGAGCGCGGTCTCAACCGAAGCTTTGCCCCGGTGAGGAGTTACCGACATAGCGCACAAGTTGCAGCAGCGCGCCACAGCCCTCATCGATCGGATCCGTGGCGCCGACGAGGGGAATTTTGATGGCCGACTATCTTGCAGACGTGAAGAAATACGATGCCTCGGCGAGTGCCGACGTGGTCGACAAAATCGTGAAGCATCTTGGCATTGCGCTTCGGAACCGCGATTCCTCGCTGGTGTCTTGCACCGATCCGAAGGAACTGGAGCGCGTCAAGGCTGGCTGGGTTGCCAAGAAGCTCGGCATATCGGACGACAGCAAGGCCGACGCTTCGATCGAGAAGGTCTGCAAGGCGATGGCCGCCGACAACACCAAGAACCGGGTTACCTTCTACTACCTGGTTGCCAAGGACCTGGGTAAACTCGGCTCCCTCTGACGGCCGCGCTTCAATTCGCCGGGCTGGCGCGGTCCATGCGCCAGCCGGTGATGTTGTTGGGGACTGACTGGCTTCGGGCATAGCTTGCGCGCTGCTTTGTGGTGTTCGATCGCCCGTCTGTCAGTTATGATGGCTGGACAACCGAATCGAGCCGGAACCGATGCGCCAGTATCTCGACCTCCTGCAGCACGTGCTGGACAACGGCGCCGACCGCGGCGACCGCACCGGCACCGGAACGCGCTCCGTCTTCGGCTACCAGATGCGTTTCGACCTGGCGCGCGGCTTTCCCGTCACCACAACCAAGAAGCTGCATCTCAAGTCGATCATCCATGAGCTTCTGTGGTTCCTGGCCGGCGACACCAACATCAAATATCTCACCGACCATGGCGTCTCGATCTGGGACGAATGGGCCGACGAGAATGGCGATCTCGGCCCGGTCTACGGCAAGCAGTGGCGTTCCTGGCCGGACGGCCATGGCGGCTCGATCGACCAGATCGCGAATCTTCTCAAGGAGATACGCAGAAATCCTCAATCGCGGCGGCTGATTGTTTCGGCATGGAACCCAGCCGAGGTGGAAGCGATGGCGCTGCCGCCCTGCCACTGCCTGTTCCAGTTCTATGTTTCGGAAGGGCGGCTTTCCTGCCAACTCTACCAGCGTTCCGCCGATATCTTCCTTGGCGTGCCGTTCAACATCGCGTCCTATGCCCTGCTGACCTTGATGGTGGCGCAGGTGACAGGGCTGAAACCCGGCGATTTCGTCCACACACTTGGCGATGCGCACCTCTACTCGAACCATTTCGAGCAAGCACGCGAACAGCTGCGGCGCACGCCGAGGACGCTGCCGACGATGTGGATCAATCCGGAGGTGAAGGACCTCTTCGCCTTCCGTTTCGAGGATTTCCGGCTGGAAAACTACGTCGCCGACGCGTCGATCAAGGCGCCGATCGCGGTCTAAGGCCGCAAATTTCAGTCGATGCCGACCATCACGTCCGAGGCTTTGACCACGGCATAGGCCTGCTTGCCCTTTTCGAGCTTGAGATCGGCGACGGCCTCGTTGGTGATCGAGGCGGTGACGATGGCGCCGCCGCCAATGTCGATCCTGACATGCGAGGTGGTGGCTCCCTTGACGATCTCGGCGATCGTTCCCTTGAGGACGTTGCGGGCGCTGATCTTCACCGGAGTTTCCTTTCCAAGGTTTCTTTTCCCGGTCTTACCAAAACAATTGGTGTCGTACAGACGCTTTCATGAGGCGCCGGGCCTTCCCTTGTTATATTCATACGGATATATCGGTCAGCAGGCTTCGAGCCGGCCGGATTTCAAACCAGGGAGAGTTTTCCATGACGCGCACAGGTTTTGGATCTAGGGCGATCGCCATTGGCGGTTTTG
>NZ_RZPF01000184.1:0-9602 GCF_004022735.1 Mesorhizobium sp. M7A.F.Ca.AU.001.01.1.1 | reverse complement strand
GGAGGCAGGTTCGTCCTCCAACAGTTGCCGCAGTTCCCCTGGCTCGAACGCCATCATTGGTGGGGAGGCAGGCTCGTCTTCCAACAGTTGCCGCAGTTCCCCTGGCTCGAATGCCATCATCGGTGGGGAGGCGGGTTCATCCTCCAGCAGCTGCCGCGGCTCTTCCTCGTGCGGCAAGCGCCTCCTTAGCCGGTCTTGCAGCGCCTGCCGATCGGCAACGAGGTTGTCGAGGGGCAGCGGCTCGTGGTCTGGCCGCTGCCCTTTCACCAATCGTTCAACCAGCGCCCACGTGCCCTCCAGGACAAATACGCCGCAATCATAATGGTTCGTCTGTCTGGCCATGGGGGCTGGCGCCAAGGTGGCATTCAGCAGTCCTGCGAGCTGTTTTGCAGGCACGTCGTTATATCCCTCTCGCTGGAGGGAGTCGTAGTGATAGGCGAACCGCCTTTCCGGGTCGCGGCGATCAACGAGCAGCAGCGACCAATGGGTGCCGGGGCTAGTAGCCGTGCCATTATTCACTGGCAAGAACAGGAAGTCGGCTGTGGCGTTGTTTTGATTATAGATGGACTGCAATATGCCTCGAGCGTCTTGCGGCGACGTGTGTCGCAGTAGATGGGATACGGAAGGATCCACCAGCCGAGTCCGGGCAGCGAGCGCCGGATTGATCCCCTGCAGTTGCCCCTCCAGCAAATTGTAATCTCTCTGGATATGGGCGTCGCTCAGCCATTCGGCGGCGCCGAGCACCCGCCCCGTTGCAACGTTGGACGGGGCTGTCGGATCGAGCGCCCCGATCTGAGCCCCAGAGGAACTGGTAGTCAGTGTGGTCACATCAACCAGTGGAAGGCCGCGGTAGGTGCCTGGCAGCCTAGCGGTTGCTGGCGAGGCGGGTTGGGGAGCTCTTGCCGGTGCCGCTGGCCCAGCTTCAGCAGCGGCCCCAACGCGCCTGGTGACTGCGTCTGCCGGATGAGCAGAAAGGACAGTTTCGCGCCCGAGCACAATGCGCGGCAGGATATCCCGGAGGTGAGCCAATGCAGAACTGATACTTAGCCTATTACCATAGGAGACAGCCTTGAAGCTCTCAACATCTTTATCCAGCGATTTGTCGTGAATCCGAGCCGCAATCCCAAGCTTGTTATTTTGACGCAGGTACTGACTAAAATGTCTAAGAAAATTTGTATAGCCGCCCACGGTATCTGGATTCCGTCCGGTCGCAGGCGCTGCCAGGTACTCCTTGGTCGAAGCGGCTCTGTAATTTCTAATGAGCTCGGCATCGTCAGGATAGGGGATCACGACAGGGCGAGCCATAATCGGGGCTCCGCCTGTCGACTTCTTGAGGTAACGCAGTGCGCCAGCCACGGTGGAGGAACCACCCGTACTCTCGTACTCCTTGAGATCCTGATCCAGCGACGAATGGTAAAGCCGAGCAGCAAACCCTGGCTTGTTGTTTTGAAGGAGCCACCGACTAAAGCCGAAAAGAGAATTTACATTGTAAGTGACCGTGTTCGCTTTGGCCTTACCCGCGTGGAATGCTGCCCTCAGCCCTTCGATAGCGGTCGCATCGTTGGAATAGACAGGACGCTTGTCGGCACCGTCGGGGACTACAATTGGACGATCCGGCTGCACTGTCGAGGGCATCGACCCACCACCTCCGGGATGCGGTGCTGGGGTGGATTCGTGCTCATCCCTCTGCCTGACGAGCTGCGCCTCACATTCCGGTGTAGCCACCTCATGAGGATCCTGCATCGGTTCGATCCCCTCCATCTCCTGCTGCAACCAAGCCAAAGCTTGGCGAGCGGCCTGCGCGGCTTCATCAACCGCGGAGGATGTCTCCACACCTCTGGCGGACGCCGGCAGAGCCTGCTCCGCCCGCCGTCGAAAGAGCTCTGGCGAGGCGGATTTCTCCGCCCACAATCTGGGCTGCGTAGCGAGTCCCCGTCCAGATTTATGTGGCACCGCCTCGCTTGGCAGCGGGCTGCTCCTGTCCCGTGCAGCTACCAGCTCCTCCGGGGCGCCCTGGTCGCCGTGGCGCCAGTTCAAGTGAGGGACGGCCTCTCCAAAGTCGGGCGCTTGGTGTTGGTGCGCGGTTGGGGCGAGAGACAATGGTAGATCGGTGCCCTCCTTATAACCTACCGGCAGGAGCTCCTCTGGCCAATCGAATCCCTGCTGTGGTGCGGTATGCTGAGCAGCGTCGCCACGGGGACGAGCCTCCATGCTGACCGCGTTTTCCAGATGATTCCCGAGTATAACGCGCGGCGGGTTCTTGCGGAGATAAACCAGCGCAGATTCGATCGGAGCTCCACCATTAGAGGAGGCGGCCTTGTAGCTCTCAACATCTTTATCCAGCGATTTATCGTAAATGCGACCCGCAATTCCGAGCTTGTCATTTTGACGTAGGTAATGACTGAAATGGTTAAGAGCAGTTGCGTAGCCGCTCGCGGATCTGAAATGTCTGGTGAGCGCGGCGTCGTCAGGATGGGGGTTCAGGACAGCGCGACCCACAATCGGGCCGGCTCCGCCCATCGACTTCATCAATTGACGCAGTGCGCCAGCCACGGTGGAGGAACCACCCCTACTCTCGTACTCCTCGAGATCCTGGCTCAGCGACGGATGGTAAAGCCGAGCAGCAAGCCCTGGCTTGTTGTTTTGAAAGAGCCAACGACTAAAGCCGAAAAGAGAATTTGTGCTGCGAGTGACCGTGTCCGGCCTGGCTTTACCCGCAAGGAGTGCTGACTTCAGCCCTTCGATGGCGGTGGCATCGTTGGAATAAACAGGACGCTTGTCGGCACCGTCGGGGACCACAATTGGACGATCCGGCTGCACTGTCGAGGGCATCGACCCGTCGAGATGCGGTGCTGGGGTGTATTCGTGCTCGTCCCCCTGCATCACAAGTTGCGCCTCCCGTTCCGATGTACCCACCTGATCGGTGGGGAGTTGCATCATCACGCGAGCGCCTGAGTTGCCAACCTCACCTGGTTGCCGCTCAGTGACAGCATGCTGCAGATTGCTTTGGATCCTCTGCCTCTTCGTTGGTCTCAACTCACCTTTACCATGCGAGCCATTGACGAGGACCTCCTCGCCTAGCGCACCCATCAACTCGTCCGCCGCCTGCAGTTCGCCCAAGTGCTGCTCAAAACCGGCTTGGCCGGCCTGTCCGCTTGCTCGTGCGGTACGGCGTGCTGCACCTGCAGCCAAGCTGCCACGATGAATGTCTAGTTTGTACGGGTGCACGCTATCCTCACTTCCACAGATCACATGAGCAACCTACTCAGGCAAGCTTTCGAGAGGCTGACGAGGTCCGCCGCCGCGGAAGGCGAAGGCTGGTTTTCTGCTCAGCGGTTGACGGCCTCGCGTGTTGCGGCCGCGCCGGGTATCACGCCAATCAATCTGAATAGTCGATGCGTCAAACGAACCAGGATGGGATTTTCGTAGCGGGGCTGCTCTACTCACTCTTGTCCTGAGGGCAGAATTCAACCATATCGCCGAGCAACTGGATGCCGATTGGATACCCGATCCGGAAAGCTTCAGCTCATATGTGACGCGAGGATGAGAATCGTGGCAGCTCCAGACCGACGGGCTGCCACCCACAGCGGCGATGACCGACGAGGGTCTTCTATTGCCAAGGCAATCGTCCGTTCGGGGACCTATGTGTTCCAATGCTCGTCGAGCGGATCGGTGGGCCGCACCGCCGTAGCGTTACGGCGAGCGGAAGCGGCGTTGGGTGCGGCTTTTCCCCTGAACGCTTCACACCAGGCTGATAGGGGATCTTGCAATCGCACACACGCGGTCTGCAGGCGTGCCTATCAAGCAGTTTGCTCAGACCAACGTCGCGGCGAGCCGATCCTCAATACGCAGCGCAAGTCCTAGACTCCACGATCGTCCTTCGGTGCAGATTTGCTCGCGCCTCGCCCTGATTACAGCTGATAAGGCGAGCTAACAATTGCAAGAGCCACAAGCTATTCCAGCTCGATCGGTTTGGTGTTCCAGTCGGGCGGGGTCTGACCGAGAATGTTGCGAACGAAGAAGTCTAGGAGTTTGCGCTCGGTGTAGGTGCCTAGAGTATGGTGATTGGCACCAGGAACGTAGACCATGTCAAAATCTTTTCCTGCCTTGATGAGTCGATCGGCAAGCTGGAACGAGCAAAACGGATCGACATTATCATCCATTTCGCCGACCGCGATCATCAGCTTGCCCTGCAGCCTGTGAGCATTGTCAACGGCGGAGGATTGCGAATATTCAATGCCGACCGGCCACCCCATCCAAAGTTCGTTCCACCAGGTCTTGTCTATCCTGTTGTCGAAGCAGCCGTTTTTGGCGACGGCGACCTTGTAGAAATCGGGGTGAAAGAGCAGCGCGCTGACTGCACTCTGGCCGCCGGCGGATGCGCCAAAAATGCCGACGTTGGATATGTCGTACCATGGATATTGCGCGGCCGCCGCCTTGTGCCACAGAATGCGATCGGGAAATCCTGCGTCCTTCAGATTCTTCCAAGCAACATCATGGAAGGCGCGGGAGCGGTTGTTGGTGCCCATGCCGTCGATCTGAGCAACGACGAAGCCCAGCTGCGTGAGCGGCTCTGTCCACCGCGAGAAGGATTTTGGGACGAAGGAGCCGTGGGGTCCAGCATAGATATTCTCCACAACCGGGTATTTCTTCGTCGGGTCGAAGTTGGCTGGCAGGTGGAGCACGCCCCAGATGTCAGTTTTGCCGTCGCGCCCCTTGGAATGGAAACTGAGCGGCGGCTGCCAGCCTGCGGCGACGAGCTCAGAAATGTCGGCCGTCTCGATCTGCTGGAGCTTGGCATTGTCGCTGGCGCGGTAGAGTGCCATGCGCGGGGGCAGATCGATGCGTGACCAGAGATCGACATAATAGCGCCTGTCAGGCGAGAACTCGATATGGTGGTTGGCCGGTTCGGGCGTCAGTGCAGTCAGTCCCTTGCCGTCAAAGCCGATGCGGTAAGCATGGACCCAATAGGGGTCCTCCTGCGAGTTCATCCCGCTCGCCTCGAACCAGATCTGACGCTTGACCGGATCGACATGGTTGACCCTCCGGACGACCCACTCACCTCGCGTGATCTGGTTTTCGAGCGCGCCTGTCCGGCCGTTGAAAAGATACAAATGCTCATACCCGTCGCGCTCTGATGCCCAGATGATCTCCTTCCCGTCATCGACATCGTAACGGAAGATTTTTCCGGCATCCTCCTGGCCATGCCCCAGCGGCAAATAATCAACGAATGTCTCGCTGGTCTCATCGATCAGGGAGCGCCCGCGGCCCGAGGCGGCGTCTACCTCGACCAGGCGATAAAGCTGATGCCCGCGCTGGTTATATTCGAAAGTGAAGCCGCGGCTGTCCGCCCACCACCGGAGAGGGGAAAGTTCGAAGACGTTCGAGAAGAGGGCACCGTCAATCACGATCTGGCGCCGGCCGGCAATGTCGAACAGGACTGGCTGGGGCAGCGGAAGGACATCGCCCGGCCTGGGATAGAATTTTGTTGAATATTCCCGCTCCAACTGGTCCGTCGAAGAATTGAGGTAGCGGACCTCTCGCCTATAGCCGGGGCGAACAAGGTAAGCGGCGAGGTGGCGCGAGTCCGGCGACCAGCTCAGCGTCGAAAAGACGTAGCAATTGCCTTCGGCTCCGTCCCGGCTCAGAGGAACATCCTGCAATCCGTCCTCGCTGCGCAGGAAAACGTTGCAGTTCTTGATATAGGCGATCCATTTGCCGTCGGGCGACGCGTTGCTCTTGTCGGGGTTGTTCTCCGCTGGCGGCGTGTAGCGGTGGCTGAGCTCCCTACGGTCCCCTTTCCTTGCATCGAATGTGGTGCTGGTACAGTCATAGCTTGCAAGGTCGCAGCTCCACCGGGTGTCTTCAATCTGGAAGTCGAGCCTGCGACCATCCTCACTCAGTTCGAAACGGTCGAACGGAAGATTGCCGGCTTGATAGCTCTCATGGCTCACCTTGTTTAGCGCTGCCGCCAGACGCGCCTGATCGAAAGCGGGCCGCTTGAAACCCGTGGCAGCATCGACCTGCATGAACTGCTGCTCGCCGTGGCTAGTCCGGCGGTAGACGAAGGCTTCACCCCCGGTCAGCCAGAAAGGCATTTTGGGGACATTGACAGTGAGCCCGCCATATCGATCGTTGATCGTAAGTGCGCGCTTGAAATCGGCCGGCGCTAGCGTCGGGTGTAAACTTTTCGAACCCTTGGCCAGCGTCTGAGTTGCCGATCGCCATGCGGCGCGCGTCAAAGCGCCGATCCTGGACATACCTGTTCACTTCTTTCGGTTTTCGGAATGCTAATTTTGAAGTTGGGTTCTCGTCGCCGGTCTGCAGCAGCGCCGAAGCGTCGCCTTGGAGGAGAGCCAGCACGCGGGTGCAGCCAGGCACGCGCAACAGGGGCGCTCCTTGGACATCCAGGCACTGGTTCGGGTGCCGATTGAAGAGTTGGCGTCCGCCGCCGAAACAACCAGGAAAGAGCGTCCATGCAGCCCTGACGCGACTATTTCCCCGCGAGTATGGCCGCTTGCTTTTCTGCATCATCTGAAAGGTCCTGCTCTAGTCGGGCCGGATGTCACCCCGGCAGAAATCATTGTGCTATTTCGACAATCTCCGAGCGATTGCCGCCGGCCCATGACGAGGTTTACCGATAGGGCGCAATATGCGTGCCAAAGGAAAAGCGGTTTAAATACACGGCAATCCGCCTATGTCGCATCCCCAACATCGTCGCACACCGGACAATGCCGGACGAAATTGTCCCGGGGCGTCAAATTGGTTTGATGGTGACCCAAGGAGTTCTGGCTTTATCTGAGGCGTTCGGCCTTTTTCGAAAGCCGGACTCTTCGCGCGTTTCCGACGGCCCGAAGCGCCTGATCAAAGCTGACGGCATTCCCGGGTCTTGGCCTTGCCACAGCAGCACCTGCTGCATCAATTCCGACGGACGCTGTAGAACACCTGCAACACACGGCCCGCAGCAATTTCTCCGGCGCAACGCTGGGGCGACCGCCTTTGGCACTGCAGGCGTACATGCCGGAAAGGATGCCGTCTAGCCGCACCAGCGCTCCATTGATCATCAGCCGGTGCGGGCACCAGGATGACCGGCTGGAACGAAATCTTCCAACCGCTTCATCGTGAACAGCTGCTCCATGAACACATCGCTCCCGTCAATCGAGCCGTCTCGCCAGGGGGATCAATAGTCTGTCTTTGGCGTAGGTATTTCAGCAGCCTGCTGTTAGCGTGCGGACGACGCCGACATCAACCGGCGGACAAATGCGACGAGGGCAACAAGCGCGCCTGACGCAACGCCGCCAGATCAGCCGAGCCCGTGCAGAAGCAGGCGACGGCCAACTGGCGGATGACGATCTCGAAATGCGCGACAACGGCCCCGGTGGACACTGTCGCCGCGCCCAGCACGCTGGCCGCCTGCCCGGCGATGTCCGCGCCCAGGCGGATGGCCTTGGCCACGTCGACGCCATCGCGGATCCCGCCCGACGCGATCAGCTTCACCGTTGGCAGCGCCCGACGCACCGCCTGCACGCTGGTCAGGGTGGAATCCCCCAATCGGCGAATGACATCGCCACTGCACGGTCGGCGGCATTGCGGGCGCGCTCGCCCTCCACTGCGGCCCAACTGGTGCCGCCGGCGCCGGCGACATCGATTACCGCCACGCCCGCCTCGACGAGCGCACAGGCACCGAGGCGGACAGGCCCGCCCCCACTTCCTTGGCCACCATCGGCACGCCCACGATGCGCGCGGCGCCAGCGATCAGCGCCAGGACGCCGCGCCAGTTCGCGGTCGCCCTCCGGCTGTACCGCTTCCTGCAGCGGATTGAGATGGACGATGAGCCCATCGGCCTCCAGCGCGTCCACCGCGCGACGCGCCAGGTCCAGGCCGTCGGCCTCCCGCAGTTGCGCGGCGCCGATATTGGCCAGCAAGGGAATGTCTGGCGCCAGGCGGCGCAGCGCGCGCGTTAGCCCCTGGGAGTTGCGGGATTGCAGGCTCACACGCTGCGAACCGCACATGGCGATCCCCAAGGCTTGCGCTGCCTCGCTCAAATGCCGGTTGATGGCCTCGGCCCGTGGCATGCCGCCGGCCATAGAGCTGATCAGCAGCGGCGCGCGCATAGCCTTGCCCAGCAGCGAGGCGCGCAGGTCGATCTGCGTCAGGTCCAACTCGGGCAGTGCGCAGTGTTCGAGATGGATGTACTCCCAGCCAGCGGCCACCGTGGCCGGCGCCGTTCGCCGATCCAGCACGATGTCCAGATGTTCGTCCTTCCCCGGCTCAGGGCGGTGTCGCTCATGCTCGCTCCATCCGTAGCAGCGGGCGACGGCGTTGCGTCGGATCGAACCGACGGCAGCGCGCCCAAGCCGCCGCCTCCGGCGCGTCCAGGCCGACGCACGCTGGCCTCCCCCTGCAGCGTCGCTGCGATAGCGGCTGGTCGAAGTCTGGTAGTACTGCGCGCGGATCGCCGCCATCGCCTCGATCAACGGTCCCCACGGCGCGGGAAAGCATTCTTCCGCCATCACCCGGTGCAGCATGCGCGTATGGCCGGCCAACTCGTCGTTGAGGAACTCAACCACAGGCATAGCCGGATAGCGCTGCAGAAGCAGGATCGCCGCGTTATCGCCGGCCGACCTGTCCTTGTCGCGTCCATGCAGATCGTTCTGCAGGCGCCCTATCACTGAGATGAGCCGCAGGACCTGGCGAAACGCTGGACGCGCGCGCAAGGTCGCCATGTCCAGCCCCCACAGCAGCGACAGGCAACAGAACACGGTCCCGTAAGCGATCGAATCGATGCCGTTGTGCAGGTACTCGGCGTAAGACCAGCGTCGCGCCCCTGCCGCCTGCGCGTGTCCGGCGCGCAGCGCCGCGCAGTAGCACCGGGTATAGTCGAGAAGCCGAGCATAGTCGTGACGATCGTAAGCGAGCGCAGCCAGCGAAGCGCGCAGCTGAGCGCAGCCCTCGAATCCGGAGAGCACGCACGGTACGCCGTGCCCCAGCGCCTGCTCCAGGGCGGCGAGCTGCTCCGGCGCGATCAGGCCAACGTCGTTGCAATCGTCTAGCCAGAACAGCAGCGCCAGTTCGCGATAGAACGCCACGATCAGCGTTTCGTCCTGCGGATCGCGGCCGGTGCGGGCGCTGGTGTCGCGCAGGCTCGGGTGAATGCGTTGCAGGATATACTGGCCGCCCCTTACCGCTTCCTCAGCATGCTCATCCGCGAAACCGGTCAGGGCACGCCCCCACTCAAGCACCTGCTGCAGCGCGCGTTCGGTCTGGATCATGGCGCCGCCCCTGCTCCCTCGGCTACGACGCGCCGCCCACAACGAAGCGCCAGCCACAACCCGGCGAGACCGCATCTCCGCGCCATAACGGCGATCGCGAAGTTATCGATCCGATTGCCAGTTGCTGATGCAAGCTCTTGTGAACGGCCGTTAGGACCGGCCCGCAGCCTCGCCGGCAGTATCGAGCAATCCGCTTGCGCCGGCTCGCCATAGCAGGCGAGGACGGCAAGGTCGCCGGCGGCAAACGCACGCGAGCACATTGCAAGCGACATCCGCGAACGCGGCGCCGACTGGTCAGCCTCCGCCTCGGTGCCCGCATATGTCCGCGAG
>NZ_RZPF01000183.1:0-9615 GCF_004022735.1 Mesorhizobium sp. M7A.F.Ca.AU.001.01.1.1 | reverse complement strand
TTGCGGCTTCGACGGCGCGGTCCGGCACATGAAGCGAGCGGATATGGTCCCAGCTTGCCGCATTCACGGAAAAATACTCGACCGCCCGGTCCTGCCGCTTGCGCTTGACCGAGGCCAGGCGCTCAAGATCGCGCTCGACCTGCGGATCGGCGCCGCGAATGCCGGAAACCAGGCCCATGACGAAGTCACGCGCGGAATCCGCATCCGACAGGCGGAAGAAGGCCCAGGACCCTTCCTGGTAGCGGCCGATCAGCCCTGCCTCCAGAAGCAGCTTCAGGTGCCGCGAAACGCGCGGCTGCGACTGGCCGAGAATTTCGGTAAGATCGGAAACGGTGAGGTCACCGCGCGACAGAAGTGCCAGTATGCGCAATCGGCTGGATTCGGCCGCCGCCTTTAACGTATCCACCATAGTGTCGAGCGAGACATGCATCAGCGTATTCTCTTTGAAAAGATATAAACATATGTTTATGTCAGTTTTCGAAACCTTGCAAGCGCTATGTCGCTTCCGGACAAGAAAATGCCGCTTGTGTGGCGTTTTAAGAGACATGGGCCATGACTGGACCGCGTGAGATGTTCGAGGCCCGCGAAGGCGAGCAGAGGCTGGAAAACGATCCCGCACTGATGCCGCCGGATGACGGCATCGTCTTCATCGGCCGCATTGCCTCGCCGTGGACGACGCGCGAAACCTGCCCGAAGAACATGCGCGCCGCGCGCGAGACCGGGCAGAAGGCAGTGCTGACCATCGACGCGCCCTACCGAAATGGCTTACGGGGGCTGGAGCGCGCCAGCCACGTCATCATCCTGTCCTGGCTGCATCACGCGCCGCGGGACCTGATTGTGCAGAAACCACGCCATGCGGCCGAAGCAAAAGGCGTATTTTCGCTGCGCTCCCCTGCCCGCCCCAACCCAATCGGGCTGCATGTGGCCAGGCTCGTCGGGCTCGACCAAAACACCGGCCGCATCGATCTCGACGCCATCGACGTGCTCGACGGCACTCCGGTCATCGACATCAAACCTTATTTCGCCTCGACCGACGCCATTGCCGAGGCGACCATCGAAGGGCGCGACGAGCCCAACGGGGTTCGGCGATGACGGCGCCCACCGGTCGCCGCCGCGCCATCGCCAAGGCGCTGACAGCACTTCTGCCGCTGGCACCCTATGCCGACATGGAGAAGATCCGCGGCGACGCCGGCGCGGTCCACATGAAGACCTTGCCACCAGGCATCGCCGTATGGCTGGCGACGATTGCCCATATCCGCCACATGCACACAGATTACGAGAAACTGCTGAGCGAAGGTTACGACCGCGACTCGGCGCGTTTCTTCGTCATCGAGCAGACCAACGTCGTGCTCACTCGCTGGCGCGCGACGCGCCTGCTCGACGCGGATGACGAGGAGGAATGACCACGGCTACTTCCGCTTAAGCACTGCGACCGCATTATAGGGCTGACCATCGGCCTGGCCGATCCAGGTCCAGGACAGATTTCCCTTGAAAAACCTGACGGTGATGTTGCCGCCGTCGACGCATTTGTCCTGACCGTAGGTGATGCTCTCGTGGTATTCCGCCGAAATGCCGTCACTGGACGTCTGTGACAGCGATCCGCCGCAACCGAGTGACGGATAGTCGATCGACGCGCTGCCATCGTTGATGGTCATGGCGATCGGCCAGTCGGCCCCGGCGTCACCCGCCGGGCTTTGATGGCCGCTGCCGACCCAGGTGCCGCTCAGCGACGGCACCGCGCAAGGCAGGTTCTGGAAGATCGGTGTCAATTCGCTGCCGGTTTTCTCGCAGCGATAGGTCTGCCCGCCCTGGCACAATTCATCGCCTTCGCGCGCGCACTGGGCGCTGGCTTCGCCCGCAGCGGCGAACATCGTCATGGCTGCTATGACGGCCCCAAGCCTGCCCATCTTCCCCCTCCCGTTCAGAGCGCGCAATCTAAGGCAATTCCGATCCAATGTATCGACGAGATCGTCATCGAGGCCGAACAGCACCGGGCGGGTGGCTCTATGCCTTCTGCCCAGCGCCGATAGCCTACTGATCTTGCCTTGCGTGACAGGAAGCCCCAATGAGCCACACGGCGACGACACAGGACGAGAAGCAACTGCCCGTGGTTGGCGACCGCCATGTCGACCCGCATTCCTACCCCGACGGCATCGCCTTTCTCGACGGCCAATACCTGCCGATGTCGCAGGCCAAGATCTCGGTGCTGGACTGGGGTTTTCTGCATTCCGACGCAACCTACGACACCGTGCATGTCTGGAACGGCCGCTTCTTCCGCCTCGATCTGCATCTCGACCGCTTCCTCGGCGGGCTGGAAAAGCTGCGCATGACCATTCCCTTCGACCGCGACGGCGTGACCGAAATCTTGCACAATTGCGTAGCGCTGTCCGGTCATCGCGCCGCCTATGTCGAAATGCTGTGCACGCGCGGCGCCTCTCCGACCTTCAGCCGCGACCCGCGCCAGGCGGTCAACCGCTTCATGGCCTTCGCCGTGCCGTTCGGCTCGGTCGCCAATGCCGAGCAGCTGCAGCGCGGCCTGCGCGTCGCCATCAGCGACAAGATGCGTATTCCGCCGGCCTCGATCGACCCGGCGATCAAGAATTACCACTGGCTCGATCTGGTGCGCGGCCTCTACGATGCCTATGACCGCGGTGCAGAGACCGCGTTGCTCCTCGACTTCAACGGCAATGTCGCCGAAGGCCCGGGCTTCAACGTCTTCTGCGTCAAGGACGGCAAACTGTCGACGCCGGCCACCGGCGTGCTGCCCGGCGTCACCCGCCGCACCGTCTTCGATCTCTGTGCAGAAGAAGGCCTTGCCGCCACGGCGACCGATCTCAGCGTCACCGCATTGCGCGAGGCCGACGAGGTATTCATCACCTCCACTGCGGGCGGCATCATGCCGGTGACGGAGATCGACGGCGCGGCGATCGCCAATGGCAAGGTCGGACCGATCACCAGCCGGCTGATGGCGCGCTACTGGCAAAAGCACGAGGACCCGGCCTGGTCGTCTCAGGTGAATTATCTCCGATAATTCAGGCGTCTTTGTCAAAAGATTCCCGTCGCCTCTGGAAAATCAGAGGATCGACCGTATATGCCCGAAAGCGGAGAAGCCTCCGCTTTCATCCAAAATCACGCCCGCAGGGGCAAGGACTCCAAGATCATGACAAACAAGGTTTGGTTCATCACCGGATCGTCGAAGGGCTTTGGCCGCGTCTGGGCCGAGGCTGCACTCGCCCGAGGCGACCGCGTCGCGGCAACCGCCCGCGATGCTGGCACCCTCGCCGATCTCGTCGAGAAATACGGCGACAGGATTGCCGCGATAAAGCTCGACGTCACCGACAAGAAAGCCGTCGATGCCGCTGTCGCCGAGGCGCACAAGCGTTTTGGCCGGCTCGACGTCGTCATCAACAATGCCGGCTACGGCCATTTCGGCGCCATCGAGGAGGTCAGCGAACAGGAAGCTCGCGACCAGATCGAAACCAATGTCTTCGGCGCTCTGTGGGTCACTCAGGCCGCACTGCCGATCATGCGGGCACAGCGTTCCGGCCACATCATCCAGATCTCGTCGATCGGCGGCGTCAATGCCTTTGCCTCGCTCGGCCTCTACCACGCCTCGAAATGGGCGCTGGAGGCCTTCAGCCAGTCGCTCAGCATCGAGGTCGCGGAATTCGGCATCCATGTGACGCTGGTCGAGCCGGGCGGTTTCTCCACCGACTGGGCCGGGCCGTCGGCCAAGGTATCCCAACCGATCGAGGCCTATGCGCCCGCCCGTGCCAAGATGGCCGAGCGCCGCGCCAATTCGGTCGCCGGCGATCCAGACGCCACCGGGCCGGCCATGCTGGCCATTGTCGACGCCGCCGAGCCGCCGCTGCGGGTATTCTTCGGCGATGGCGGCCTGCCGATGATCAAGCAGGAATACGCCAACCGCATTGCCACCTGGGAGAAGTGGGACGACGTTTCCATCATGGCGCAAGGCGTGAAGAAGAACCGCAAGGGCTGAAGTCCAGCGCTTTTGCTGCGCCGCTCCATGGGCGGCGTAGCCGGCCCTCAGGCTTGATAAATCCACTGCTCCGGCACGCGCAGCGATATCTCTTCGCCTGCCCTAACCGTGCCTGGCTTCTCTACCCAGGTGACAATGCCGCGCAGCCGCTTCGCCGCTTTCGGGAACAGCAGAGCGCCGGCTTCGACGTCGGCCATTCCGGCGTTCTCCGCGATCGACCGGCCGGCGATGCGGCACGGACCATTCTGCGCGTCGACCTTGACTGTCACGCCGCCCTTGAAGAACAGCAGCGTGCCGGCCGGCAGCATGGAGAGGTTCGGCACCCCTTCGATCACAAGATTGGCGCCGATCCACTCCGGCCTGATCTCGGCCAGGCGCATGCGCTCGGCGACGATGGCGAGTTCATCCGCTGCCACGATCGACAGCTGCCGTTCGTTGCGCATTTCAGTGCCGCGCGGATACCAGGGCTCGCGCCCGCCCGAGCGCCGTGTCGGCCCGGCATGGAAATCGCCTGAAATGCCGTCGAAACCCAGCCGCAATTCGTCCACCGGGCGCGTCTGAAAATGATCCGCCGGCGCCACGTAAAGCGCTGCCGCCCTGGCGGCAAGCTTTCGCGCGGCAATGATTTCAACCGGCTTTTCAGCCTCGGGGAAGAGATCCGGCATGGCGTTCTTTCTATTCGTCATCCAGCGAATTAGCCGGGCGCGCTTCGCGGCGTCCAGTCGAAAGTGCTGATCGTCCGATCAACAGCACCGATAGGATCGCGATCACGCTTTTCTTACCTGTCATCGATCTCGCACCGCATTGCCGGCGCGCGGTGCCGGTTTCATAGTGACGTCCAGACGGTTTGCGGAGGCTGATCATGCGACCTGTGACGGCAATCACGTTGCTTTGGTTGATCTGGGCAGGAAGCTGGGCCGTCGCCGCTTTGTGGTCCGACCCTGCCCAGAAGCGCGCCGGGTTCAAGGCGGAGGCCCGCTATCGGGGTCTCTGGATAGCCGGCGCGGTGCTGCTGTTCATTCCGGCGCACGGCTATGAAGGCCGGCTCAGGCTGTGGATGCCTGATCTCCCCGAAGCCTGGATCTGTGTCGCCCTGATCGCCATCGGCATCGCCTTTGCCTGGTGGGCGCGCCTGCATCTCGGCAGGCTGTGGTCGGGCACCATCACCGCCAAGGCCGGGCACCGTGTCGTCAACACCGGCCCGTATGGCCTTGTCCGGCATCCGATCTACACCGGATTGCTGCTGGCGATCCTCGCCACCATGGCAGCCAAGGGCACCATGTGGGGCATAGCCGGAACCGCGCTGCTCATCATCGGCATCGTGACGAAAGCCAGGCTGGAAGAAAATTTCCTGCGCGGCGAACTGGGCAGCGCCTATGACGACTATGCCGCGCGCGTTCCGATGCTGGTGCCGTTCGCACCAGCATGACGCGGCAGCCTCAAAGCATTCTCAGCAGCGCGCCGCCGATCGAATAGCCCGCGCCGAAGGCGCAGATCAGACCGAAATCGCCCGGCTTCATATCGGCGTGGTTCTCCGACAGCGCGACGATGGCCCCGGCGCCCGCCGTGTTGCCCAGCCGCTCCAGCACCATTGGCGCGCGGTCGTGATCGACCTCGTGGCCGAACGACAGCTTCAGGATCATCGCATTCATCCGCGCATTGGCCTGATGCAGCCAGAAGCGCCTGATCGCCTGCGGCGTCAGCCCGTGCTCGGCGAGGAATTCGACGATGAATTTCTGCCCGGCGACGGTGACTTCCTTGAACACCTTGTTGCCGACCTGCTTGATCAGGTTGCCTTCCAGATTGATCATGTAGGGATCATCCTGGGCGGTGCGGGTATGGTAGCCCAGATTGGTGCGGATGTTGTTCGACATCTGCGTCCAGATGCGCGTGTCGAGCACCTCGAAGCGCCCCGGCCGCTTGTCGCCCTTGGCCAGGCCTTCGACCACCATCGACACCGAAGCGTCGCCGAAAATGAAATGCGTCTGCCGGTCGCGGAAATTGAGATGGCCGGTGATGATCTCGGGCGTCGTCACCAGAATGCGCTTGTGCGCGCCCGACCGCACCAAATTGACGGCGATGTGCAAGGCCGCCGCCGCCGAAGAACAGCCGAGCCCCATGTCGAAGCCTGCGCCCTTCGTGCCCAGCGCCTCCTGCATTTCGATGGCGATCGCCGGATAGGGCCGCTGGTGATGCGAGGCCGAGCAGATCACCAGGTCTATATCCGACGGCTGTAGCCCCGCATGCTCGAGAGCCTTCTTCGCCGAGGCGATGCCGAACTCGGCTTCGAGCGACAGCGCATCGTCGGGCCGAGCCGGAATGCGCGGCGACATGCGGGTCGGGTCGAGAATGCCTTCGCGCTCGATGACATGACGGGTGCGCACGCCCGAAGCGTGGACGATGAAGTCGCTATCCGATTTCGCCAGCGGCGGCTCGTCGGTGCCCAGGCGGCGCGCATTCTCCGCGTCGACCCAGGCATTGAAGCTGGCCACCAGCTCTTCATTGGTGATTGTGGCTTCAGGGATTTCAACGCCGATGCCGCTGATGATGACGCGATGCATGTCCAGTCCGTCCCATCCGCAGGCGTTGCGGGCTTCATGTGGGCGCCGGAACGCTCCGGCGCAACAGTTTTCTCACCGCGGCGGTTTACGCCGGCTTAAACCAAAGGTTTAGGCCGGACTGGTCCTCGTGCAACATGGATAATCAGGCCCGCTTGGCAACGATGAAGATGCGTGGAAAGCGCAAAAGCACCTTGCCGCTAGCCGTTTTCGGATAGGCCTTGGCGATCTTGGCCGTGTAGCTTTCGAGGAACATCGCCCGTTCGTCGGAATCCAGCGGATCGAGGAACGGTTTCAGGCCCGTCGACTTCACCCATTCGACGATCGCCTGCGCGTCGGCAAGCGGGTGGTTGTAGATGGTATGCCAGATATCCAGCCGATCACTGAGCGGCGACAGGAGGTCATAGTAGGACGACACCGGCGGCAACGGCCCGCGTGCCGCGCCCTTGAGCTTTTCGGCAAACGGCAATTCGGCGGCGGTCTCGCGCATCAGGCGGTGGGAGTCCTCGCCCAGATTGTCGGGCATCTGGATGGCAAGCGCGCCGCCTGGCGCGAGGAAACCCATCAGCCGCTGGAAGACTGCGGGATGCTCGGGCAGCCACTGGAACACCGCATTGGCAAAAATCACGTCGACCGGCTCCGCCGGCTGCCATTTGGAGGCATCGGCCAGATCAAAGGTGACCTCGGGCAAGCGAGCCCGCGCCTTCTCGATCATGTCGGGCGAAGTGTCGAAGCCGCTCACCTCAGCATCCGGCCAGCGCTCGACAAGCAGTTCGGTCGAGTTGCCCGGCCCGCAGCCGATGTCGACGACCCGGCGTGGAAAGTCGACGGGCACCTGCGCCACAAGATCCCGCGCGGGCCGCGTGCGCTCGTCTTCGAATTTCAGATATTGGGCGGCGGACCAATCAGCCATTTGAGCTCCTCATGCCGGTTGAGATCGCCGCCCGGAACCCCCCCTACCGCGTCAGCCTCTTGTAGGTCATGCGGTGCGGGTTGACGGCATCCGGCCCGAGGCGGCGGATCTTGTCCTGCTCGTAATCCTCGAAATTGCCCTCGAACCATTCGACATGGCTGTCGCCCTCGAAGGCGAGGATGTGCGTCGCCAGGCGGTCGAGGAACATGCGATCGTGCGAGATGATGACCGCGCAGCCACCGAAATTTTCCAGCGCGTCTTCGAGTGCGGCCAGCGTTTCGGTATCGAGATCGTTGGTCGGTTCGTCGAGCAGCAGCACATTGCCGCCGGTCTTCAACATCTTGGCCAAATGCACGCGGTTGCGCTGGCCGCCGGAGAGGTTGCCGACCTTCTGCTGCTGGTCGCCGCCACGGAAGTTGAACGACGCGCAATAGGCGCGCGTGTTGGCCTCGAACTTGCCGAGCTTGACCACTTCTGCGCCGCCGGAAATCTCTTCCCACACCGTCTTCGACGGATCGAGAGCATCGCGGCTCTGGTCGACATAGCCGAGCTTCACCGTTTCGCCGACGCGCACAGAACCCGCATCCGGCTTTTCCTGGCCGGTGATCATGCGAAACAGTGTCGTCTTGCCGGCGCCGTTCGGGCCGATGACGCCGACGATGCCGCCGGGCGGCAGCTTGAATTCCAGGCCGTCGATGAGCAGCGTGTCACCAAAGCCCTTCGACAGGCCTTCCGCCTCGATCACGACATTGCCGAGCCGCTCGCCGTGCGGGATGACGATCTGCGTATCGCTCGGACGCCGCTTGTCGGCTGCATCCAAAAGGTCCTGGAACGCCTGGATACGCGCCTTGGACTTGGTCTGGCGGGCCTTCGGGCTCGACTGGATCCATTCGCGCTCGCGGCCGATGGCGCGCTGGCGGGCATCGTCCTCGCGGCCTTCCTGCTTGAGCCGCTTGGCCTTGGCTTCGAGGTATTTGGTGTAGTTGCCCTCATAGGGAATGCCGCGGCCGCGATCGAGTTCCAGGATCCAGCCGGTGACGTTGTCGAGGAAGTAGCGATCGTGGGTGATGATCATCACGGCGCCCGGATAGGCACGCAGATGCTTTTCCAGCCATGCCGTGGTTTCGGCGTCGAGATGGTTGGTCGGTTCGTCGAGCAGCAGAAGGTCGGGCTGGCGCAGCAAAAGCTGGCAAAGCGCGACGCGGCGGCGCTCGCCGCCCGAAAGCTTGGTGACTTCCGAATCCTTGGGCGGGCAGCCCAGCGCTTCCATCGCCATCTCGACCTGCTGTTCGAGGTCCCATAGGTTCAGCCGGTCCATCTCGTCCTGGAGCTTGGCCGACTCGTCGGCCGTCTCGTCGGAATAGTTCATCATCAATTCGTTGTAGCGCTCGATGATGGCGGTCTTGGCGGCGACGCCTTCCATGATGTTTTCGAACACGGTCTTGTCCGGATCGAGCGCCGGCTCCTGCGCCAGGTAGCCGACAGTGGCGCCTTCGGCGAGCCACGCTTCGCCGTTCCACTCCTTGTCGAGCCCAGCCATGATCTTGAGGATCGTCGACTTGCCCGAACCGTTGGGGCCGAGGATGCCGATCTTGGCGTCCGGATAGAAGGAGAGATGGACATTCTCGAGCACCTTCTTGGTGCCATAGGCCTTGTTGAGGCCGGCCATGTGATAGATGAACTGGCGTGCCACGCGCGCTTTCCCTGAAAAACCGACTGGATTTGTCGAATTGAATGGAGGTTGGCCGCTATGTAGGCGATGCGGCGGCGAACGGCAATCGCTTTTGCCAGATCAGGCCAATCACACGGACAAGCTTGGACCGCTGCTCGTGCAGTCTGGGCGCCGTTCAGCCGCCCTTACTGGAACCCGATAGCGTCGACGGTGCCGGTCGGGCAGCCTGCCTTGTTGGTCGGCACCGAAGCCAGCAGCAGGTCCTTGAGCGCGCTGTTTGGGCCGATCGGGCCGGCGAGGCCGAGCGTCAGTTCGCCGATCAGCCGCCTGCCGCTCGACGGATCGATGACGCAGGAAACGCGCACGCGGTCCCCTGCTCCCGCCCCGAAGGCAGTGTCGAAAGCGCCGCGGATCTGGTCGGCCGTTAGCTTGCCGCCGATGGTTTTGGCACAGAGATCGCGCACCGGCGAAC
>NZ_RZPF01000182.1:0-9633 GCF_004022735.1 Mesorhizobium sp. M7A.F.Ca.AU.001.01.1.1 | reverse complement strand
CAAATGACCTGTCTGCCAAGTCAAAGCGGCAAGAAGCTCGGCCTCGTCATCGATCTCGACACCTGCGTCGGCTGCCAGGCCTGCGTCACCGCCTGCAAGGAATGGAACACCGGCGGCCACATGGCGCCGCTGACCGACATCGATCCCTATGGCGGCCATGTCGACGGCGTCTGGTTCAACCGCGTGCACAGCTATGAGCACACCACCGAGATGGGCGGACGGACGGTGAACTTCCCGCGCTCCTGCCTGCATTGCGAGACGCCGGCCTGCGTCACCGTCTGCCCGACTGGCGCCTCCTACAAGCGGGCTTCGGACGGCATCGTGCTGATCGACGAGGACAAGTGCATCGGCTGCAAATTGTGCAGTTGGGCCTGTCCTTATGGAGCACGCGAATTCGACACCGATGTCGGGGTGATGAAGAAATGCACGCTGTGTGTCGACCGCATCTACAATGACAATCTGGCCGAAGAAGACCGCGTGCCGGCCTGCGTCGCCGCCTGCCCGACCAGCGCCCGGCATTTCGGTGATCTCGGCGATCCCCTGTCGGCGGTCTCGCAACTGGTGGCCGAGCGTGGCGGCGTCGACCTGATGCCGGAGCTCGGCTATCGCCCGACCAACAAATATTTGCCGCCGCGCGCCCACACCGCGCGCGCCGCATCGGTGGCCGCGCCGGCATTGGAACCGGTGCGGGCCGAAGGCGGTTTCCTCGGCTGGGTCGACCGCATGCTTTCGAATTGACCCATGCATCCAGCCTTCTCCGTCGTCTTCTTCACCACTGCCACCGGCGCGGGCTACGGCCTGCTCGCGCTGCTGGGCACGCTCGGAGGCTTCCAGATCATCCCACCCGATTTCTGGCTGGGCTTCATCGGCATGGGGCTGGCGCTCGGCCTGATCGTAGCCGGCCTGTTGTCCTCGACGGGTCATCTCGGCCGCCCCGAACGCGCCTGGCGGGCGTTCTCACAATGGCGCAGTTCATGGCTGTCGCGCGAAGGTGTTGCCTCGGTCATCACCTTCATTCCGGCGGGACTGTTCGGCATCGGTTGGATATTCTTCGGCAAGACCGATGGCTGGGTCGGCATCGCCGGATCTCTGGCCACCATCGGCGCAATCATCACCGTCTGCACCACCGGCATGATTTATGCGTCGCTGAAGCCGATCGCCCAATGGCATAGCCGCTTCACCCTGCCCGGCTATCTCATCTTCTCGGCAATGACCGGCAGCGTGCTGCTGAACGCGCTGCTGCAGGGCTTTGCGCTTGGTTCGAAGGTGCAGCTGGCGGCTTGCCTGCTGCTGACCTTGACCGGCTGGGGCTGGAAGCTGGCGACCTGGCGCTACAATGACCGGCTGGAGATCCCGACCACCGCCAACACCGCGACCGGGCTGGCGGGAGGTACGGTGCGGTCGCTGGAATGGCCGCATACCGAAGAGAATTACCTGCTCAAGGAAATGGGTTTCCGCATCGCGCGCAAGCATGGCGCGCGGCTGCGTCAGATCACGCAGCTTCTGGCCTTCGCGTTGCCCTTGGGGCTGCTCGCCATTGTGTTCGCCCTGCCCTGGCCGCCGGCAGCGTTGCTGTCGGTACTCGCTGCTGCAATCCAGTTCGCCGGCATGCTGGTCGAGCGCTGGCTGTTTTTTGCAGAGGCGAAGCACACGGTTACGCTTTATTACGGCAGGTAGGGCTGTTTAGCCCGGCCGCAGCATCGAGCCGGAAATGGCAAAGATGCGTTGGGCGCCCAGCATATAGGCCATCAGCGTGTCCAGCCGGAACAGCCCGGCATAGGCGCGGTCGAGAACGTTGAGCGAACCGGTATAGGCGCCGAAGGCCGGCATGATCATGCGGCCTCCGTCGCCGGCAAAGCAGCGCCGCCGCACCGAGCGGCCCTGCTGGACGATGCGGGCGCAGGGATGCAGATGGCCCGCTATTTCGCCTTCGACACGCTGCTTCGACGGCTCATGCCGGAACAGCAGCGAGCCGATGGCAAGTTCACGCACCGTCTCGCCAGGCAGGTCGGCTGGCGCTTCCGGGTCATGATTGCCGGCGACCCAGAACCATTGCCGGCCTGATATCAACGCCTCCAGCCGCTCGCGGAAGCTTGCATGCATGCGCTGGGCGCCACCGCCATCGTGAAAGCTGTCGCCCAGGCTGATGACGATAGACGGCTGGTAGTCAGCGATGACGGCCTGCAATCGCAGCAAGGTCGCGCCGGTGTCGTAGGGCGGGATCAGCGTGCCGCGGCGTGCCAGCGACGAACCCTTTTCCAGATGCAGATCGGACACGGCCAGAAGCCGCAGATCCGGAAAATAGAGCACGCCGCGCGGGTCGCAGACGGCGCGCTTGCCGGCGATGCCGACAAGATCGGCCTCGGCGATCAGCGATGTGCGCGCCAGCGAAAAATTCATTCCTCGACCATCTCCGGCCCCATGGCCTCTGCGACCAGCGTCGCCGCATCCATCAGCAATGTCTCATCGGCTTCGCCGTTCACCGGCATCTTGCCGATCTCGAGCATGATCGGCACGGCGAGCGGCGATATCTGTTCGAGTGCCTTATGCACGATTCGACCCTGGATGCGCGAGAGCATGTCGGCAAGTCTGCTGACATCGAGCAGGCCGGCCGCCGCATCGGCACGCGTCGCCTGCAGCAGGATGTGGTCCGGTTCATGGCTGCGCAGCACATCATAGATCAGGTCGGTCGAGACGGTGACCTGGCGGCCGCTCTTCTCCTGGCCAGGGTGGCGTTTCTCGATCAATCCGGAAATCAGCGCGCAGTTACGGAAGGTGCGCTTGAGAAGCCAGCTGTCGGCCAGCCAGGCTTCGAGGTCGTCGCCCAGCATGTCCTGGTCGAAAAGTGCGCTCAGCGAAGGCTTCCTGGCTTTGAACATCGCGCCCATGTCGCCCAGTGACCATATAGCCAGCGCATAATCGGTGGCGACGAAGCCGAGCGGCCTGGCTCCTGCCCTGTCGAGGCGGCGGGTGAGCAGCATGCCGAGCGTCTGGTGCGCCAGCCTGCCCTCGAACGGGTAAGCCACCAGATAGTGGCGATTGCCGCGTGGAAAGGTCTCGATCAGCAGGTCGTCGCGCTTGGGCAGCACCGATTTGTCGGCCTGGAAGCGCAGCCAGTCGGCGACCTGCTCGGGCAGCTTTTTCCATCGCTGCGGGTCATCGAGCATGATGCGGACCTGTTCGGCGAGATAGGTCGAAAGCGGAAACTTGCCGCCTCCATAATAGGGCACCTTGGCATCGCTGCCCGGCGCGTTCGACACGAAGCATTCATTCTCGCGGATGCCCTCGAAGCGCAGCACCTTGCCGGCGAACATGAACGTGTCGCCATGCGTCAACGTTTCGAGGAAGGCCTCCTCGATCTTGCCGAGGACCCGGCCGCCACGCGAAGCCGCGCCTTTGCTGCCGGCCTGCACATATCGAACATTCAGCGCCGGCACCTCGATGATGGTGCCGACATTCAGCCTGTATTGCTGGGCGACGCGCGGATTGGACACCCGCCACAACCCGTCCTTGTTCAAACGGATGCGGGCATAGCGCTCGTAGTTCTTGAGCGCATAGCCGCCGGTGGCAACGAAGTCGATGACGCGGTCGAATGTCGGCCGGTCGAGGCTGACATAGGGTGCTGCCGTTCGCACCTCCTCGTACAGGTCATCGGCACGGAACGGCGCGCCGCAGGCGCAGCCGAGCACATGCTGGGCCAGCACATCGAGCCCGCCATTGATCAACGGAGGCGTGTCCTGCGCGCCTAGATAGTTCGCGTCGAGGGCGGCCCGGCATTCCAGCACCTCAAAGCGGTTGGCGGGGATGAGGATCGCCTTGGACGGCTCGTCCATGCGGTGGTTGGCACGGCCGATGCGCTGTGCCAGTCGGCTCGCCCCCTTTGGCGCGCCGACATGCACCACCAGATCGACATCGCCCCAGTCGATGCCGAGATCGAGAGTCGAGGTGGCGACGATGGCGCGCAGCGCGTTTTCGCCCATCGCCTTCTCGACCCGCCGGCGCTGGGCGACGTCGAGCGAACCGTGATGCAGCGCGATCGGCAACGTGTCCTCGTTGACCCGCCACAATTCCTGGAACAGCAGCTCCGCCTGGCTGCGCGTGTTGACGAACAGCAGGGTCGTCTTGTGGCGCTTGATTTCGCGATAGATTTCCGGCGTGGCGTAGCGCGCAGAATGTCCCGCCCATGGCACGCGCTCTTCGGAGTCGAGGATGGAAATCTCCGGTTTCGCACCCCCGGTGACGACGATCAGTTCGGCCATGTCATGGCCTGTCGAACCCTTGGGTGGATTCTGGCTGACCAGCCAGCGCCGCAACTCGTCAGGTTCGGCCACCGTCGCCGATAGCCCGATGGTTTGCAGACCAGGGACAAAGCTGCGCAACCGTGCCAGGCCGAGCGCGAGCAGATGCCCGCGTTTCGATGTCACCAGCGAATGCAGTTCGTCGAGCACGACGTAGCGCAGATCTTCGAAGAAGCGTCTGGCATCGCCGGCCGCAATCAGCAGCGCCAGTTGTTCGGGCGTGGTCAGCAGGATATCGGGCGGCACCAGTTTCTGGCGCTGGCGCTTGTGCGCCGGCGTGTCGCCGGTGCGCGTCTCGATGGTGACGGGCAGCCCGATCTCTTCCACCGGTTTGCCGAGATTACGCTCGATATCGACGGCAAGCGCCTTCAACGGCGAGATGTAGAGCGTGTGGATACCGCGCTGCGCCTGGCCCGGCTTTCTCTTTGGCCGGTTGGCCAGTTCGGTCAGCGAAGGCAGGAAGCCGGCCAGCGTCTTGCCGGCACCGGTCGGCGCGATCAGCAGGACCGACTGACCGGCCTGGGCCTTCGCCAGAAGTTCGATCTGATGGGCGCGCGGCGACCAGCCTTTCTCGCCAAACCATCTGAGGAATGGTTCGGGCAGGGCCACGGCGGCATTCTGTTCGGCAAGGCGCGGCTCAACTGTCACCCGCCAGAGGTAGCGCGACGGCGCGCGAACGCCAAGGAAAATCGGAACAAAAGGTGATCGAGGTGAGCTTTCCTCGCCCCGGTACGGGGAGAGGATGCCGGCAGGCAGGTGGGGGGCGGCGCGAACCTCTCAATGCTGGCGCTGTCCCTCATCCGCCCTCGGGCACCTTCTCCCCGTGAACGGGGCGAAGGAAGAAAGGCTACGGCCTCCTGAACCCTGTCGGGCCACCATAGAGATAACCGATGCGGTCAACCGCATCCTTCAGGCCTTCGCGCGACACCAGCATGGTGTGGCCGTTGGCGTGGATCATCGTGTCGGCATCGGTCATGACGGCGACATGGCCCTTCCAGAACACCAGATCGCCGCGTCGCAAGCCGGAGAAATCAGGTCCCGGTTCCAGCGGCTCGCCAAGGGCCGCAGCCTGCATGTCGGAATCGCGCAGCACGTCTCTGCCGGCCATGCGCATCGCCAGTTGCACCAGCCCCGAACAGTCGATGCCGAAACCGGAAGTGCCACCCCAGAGATAGGGTGTTCCTAGAAACGCCTCGGCAACCGCGACATAGTCGGACACAGCTTCACTGAGCGGCCGCAGGTGACCTGCGATCAGCGCCTCGCCGGACGGCAGGACCGCATAGTGCGTACCGCGCGTCTCGGCCGCCTCCGTCACTGTCACCGTCGATCCCATCGACAATTGTCCGGCGATCGGAAAGCGCAGATCCGGCGCGGGATAGAGGAAGGTGCGCGGCACGCAGACGATGTGCGTCGGCGTATGGTCCCGTTTGCCCAGCATCGTGTCGGCGACATAGCCGACATAGCCGTCGCGTTCGGCCTGGACCCAGGCCCAGCCTTCAGCGACATCGAAGACCAGGACATCGTCGCCGAACAGGGCTTGCGTGTTGACGCCGGCATCCGCCCGCGGCGCCTTGCGCATATCGGCCACTGACGCGATGACCCGCGCCGGCCGGCCGGCGACGAAGCGGTCAGCGGCGACCTCACCCTTCAGCCGTGCATCGGCAAGGTCCGAGCGAAAAGCGTGAAGGCGGGCATCCCTGGCAGTCAAATCGAGCACTCTGTTGAAAAGGTCGCTCACATCGGCAGTTCGAGCGCCTTGGCGATGATACCATCGCCGAAGCGCTCGACAAAGAGCGCGCCCTCGACCGTGCGCCTGATCAGAACATTGCGCTTGTCGAGCTCGTCGCGATGGCGCGAGACGAGTTTCAAAGCGCCCATCGTGTCAAGGGCGCGGGTGATCACCGGCTTGGTGACATTGAGCCGGGCGGCGAGCCCGCGCACGGTGTGCGGCGGCGGATCGAGATAGATGGTGAACAGGATTGCCGTCTGGCGCATGGTCAGATCGGGCGCGTCGTCGCGCACCTGCGACAGCATCACCTGCTGCCACAGTCGCAAGGCCTGGCTCGGGCGCATCGCAATCGACATCGCGCCAGCATGACGGCAAATTGTTTCGGTTCCGTTTCAGTCAAAGCGATTGCCGTCTTTCGCCTGCGACTGTCAGCCATAGCGTTTCGCGATGATCCGCTCCAGCGCGCGGATGCCCTGTGCCTCGCCGCCGGCGGGGCCATGCGGACGATCAGCCGGATTCCAGGCGAAGATGTCGAAATGCGCCCAGCCCGCGGTTTTTTCGACAAAGCGCTTCAGGAACAACGCCGCTGTGATCGAGCCGGCGAAACCGTCCGTGGTGACATTGTTGATGTCGGCGATCTTCGACGACAGTTTTGCATCGTAGGGCCGCCACAGCGGCATGCGCCACAGCGGATCCTCCGTCGCGACGGAAGCCTCCGCCAGATCGGATGCCAGCGTTTCGTCGCCGGTGTAGAACGGTGGCAGATCGGGGCCGAGCGCGACACGGGCAGCCCCGGTCAGCGTCGCCATGTCGACCAGAAGCTGCGGCTCCTCCTCGTCGGCCAGCGCCAGCGCGTCGGCCAGCACCAGCCGTCCCTCGGCATCCGTGTTGCCGATCTCGACAGTGATGCCCTTGCGGCTCATCAGCACGTCGCCAGGCCGGAAGGCGTTGCCGGCAATCGAATTTTCCACCGCGGGAATGAGCACGCGCAGCCGCACATTCAGCCCGGCAGCCATGATCATCGAGGCGAGGCCAAGGACATTGGCGGCACCGCCCATGTCCTTCTTCATCAGCAGCATGCCGGACGATGGCTTGATGTCGAGGCCGCCCGTGTCGAAGCAGACGCCCTTGCCGACCAGCGTCACCTTCGGTGCGTCTTGCTGTCCCCATCGCATGTCGATCAAGCGCGGTGCGCTGGTCGACGCACGGCCGACCGCATGGATCATCGGGAAGTTCCGGTCGAGGAGATCGTCACCCTTGATCACCGAGACTTCGGCCTTGTGCCTGGCGGCCAGGGTCCGCACCGCCTGCTCCAAATCTTCCGGACCCATATCGCTGGTCGGCGTGTTGACCAGATCGCGTGTCAGGAAGACGCCATCGACAATGCGGCGAACGCGCCCGGCATCGACGTCGGCCGGCAGGCCGAAGCGCAGCGCCCTGCCTGGCTTCTTGCCGTAGCGGGTGAAGACATAACCGCCGAGCAGCAGCGCGATCGCCGCGAGTTCGGCCTCGGCCGGCGCCAAGGCGAAATGCCAGTCGCCTTCCGGCAAGGCTTTCGACAATGCGCCGAGGGCAAGCGCGCCTTCGCCATCGCCGATACCGAACAAGGCGCCGCCGAGCGCCCCGTTTTCGCCGGGCACGACCAGTGTCCTGCCTGCCTCGCCGGAAAAGCCGTTGGCCCTGGCCCAGGCGATGGCGGCCGGCGCAAGACCGGCCGCGTCCAGACCGTCCCTGGCGACCAGATGGACCGGCAACGCGCCCGGCAATGTCTTCCCGACGAGTTCGACAGGCATGCGATGTTCTCCGTGTGAGTCGCCGTTCTTAACCGTCCGTTAGGGTTAACAGAATATTTCTGCGAGAGGGAAGACGGCCACGCAATGGCCGCGCATGAATGGAGGCTTAGGGTGCCATGCCGACCAACCGCAGGATCAATATCAGGGGAAAACGGCTCATCACCATGGCTCTTGTGCTGGCGCTGACGGCGGGCGTCGCCGGTTGCGGAACCGACAAGCTCTCCACCGGCTCTATCGCACGCACCAGCGGCAAACCGCTTGAAAGCATGTCGGCCGGCGAACTGCACAATGCCACCGGCGCACTTGGCCAATCCTACGCGAAGAACCCCAACGACAAGCGGATAGCGACGAACTATGCGGCGGCGTTGCAGATGGATGGCGACGCCGACCAGTCGCTGGCCGTGATGCGCAAACTCGCCATCGCTTTGCCCAAGGATCGTGACGTGCTTGCCTCCTACGGCAAGGCGCTGGCCGCCAATGGCCAGTTCGAGGCGGCGCTCGACGCCGTGCGCCGCGCTCAGACACCGGAATATCCCGACTGGAGGCTGGTGTCGGCGGAAGCGGCCATTCTCGACCAGACCGGCCAGAAGGACGATGCGCGCCAGCTTTACCGCAAGGCGCTCGACCTCAAGCCGAACGAGCCTTCCGTGCTCTCCAATCTTGGCATGTCGTATGTGCTGGAAGGTGATCTGCGCACCGCCGAAACCTATATGCGCTCGGCCGCGCAACAGCCGAATGCGGACAGCCGGGTCCGCCAGAACCTGGCGCTGGTCGTCGGCCTGCAAGGCCGGTTCGACGAGGCCGAGAAGATCGCCTCACAGGAACTGTCGCCCGAACAGGCGCAGGCAAATGTCGCCTATCTCAGGCAGATGCTGGCCCAACAGAACGCCTGGAGCCAGCTCAAGGACCAGGACAAGCCGAAATCCGCAACCAACTGAGACCACAATTCCGATGCCCCAACGAAGAGGCCGCGTTGCATGCAGCGCGGCCTCTTCGTTTGAAGTGTACTGCAGGAATTTGCCTTGCCGCTACTGGGCGTTTGTTGCCGGCGCCGCATGATCGCCGAAGATACCGCGTTGGCTGACCTGAATGCCGGCGGGACCCAGGATGATGGCGAAAAGCACCGGCAGGAAAAACAGGATCATCGGCACGGTAAGTTTTGGCGGCAGGGCGGCCGCCTTCTTCTCGGCCGCATTCATGCGCATGTCGCGGCTTTCGGCGGCAAGCACGCGCAGTGCATGCGCCACCGGCGTGCCGTAACGCTCGGCCTGGACGAGCGCCTGCGACACCGACTTGACCGAATCCAGGCCGGTGCGGCTTGCCAGGTTCTCGTAGGCCTGCTTGCGCTCCGGCAGATAGGAAAGCTCGGCATTGGTGAGGATGAACTCTTCCGCCAGCGCCACCGATTGCGCGCCGATCTCGTCGGCGACCTTGCGCAATGCTGCTTCCACCGACATGCCCGATTCGACGCAGATCAGCATCAGATCGAGCCCATCCGGCCATGCCATCTGGATCGACTGCTTGCGCTTGGTGGCGCGGTTGTTGACGTAGATGACCGGCGCGTAGAAGCCGCCGTAAGCAACGAGGATGCAGACGAACAGCCTGATGACCAATGGCTTGTCGGGCAGTCCTCCGAGCACGAAGATGTAGATTGCGGCCAGCGCGAAACCGACAAAAGGAAGCACGAGACGAAAGAAAAGAAACCGCGTCAGCGGATTCTGTCCACGAAAACCGGCCACCTTGAGTTTCTGCAAGGTGCCTTCATCGGCGAGCGCGCGTCTCAGATCCAGCCGGTCGACGATGTTGCGCATGC
>NZ_RZPF01000181.1:0-9638 GCF_004022735.1 Mesorhizobium sp. M7A.F.Ca.AU.001.01.1.1 | reverse complement strand
ACCATGGCCAAGGTGATCGAGGAGACGCAGCGCCCTGCCTTGATCCTGGCGCCGAACAAGACGCTTGCCGCGCAGCTCTATTCCGAGTTCAAGAAATTCTTCCCGGAAAACGCCGTTGAGTATTTCGTCTCCTACTACGATTATTACCAGCCGGAAGCCTACGTCCCGCGCACCGACACTTTCATCGAGAAGGAATCCTCGATCAACGAGCAGATCGACCGCATGCGCCACTCGGCGACGCGTTCGCTGCTTGAGCGCGACGACGTCATCATCGTCGCCTCGGTGTCCTGCATCTACGGTATCGGCTCGGTCGAAACCTATACGGCGATGACCTTCCAGATGCAGATCGGCGACCGGCTCGACCAGCGCGCGCTGCTCGCCGATCTCGTCGCCCAGCAGTACAAGCGGCAGGACATCAACTTTGTCCGCGGCTCGTTCCGCGTGCGCGGCGACACCATCGAAATCTTCCCGGCCCACCTGGAAGACCGCGCCTGGCGCATCTCGATGTTCGGCGACGAGATCGAGCAGATCACCGAATTCGACCCGCTGACCGGCCAGAAGACCGGCGAGCTGAAAAGCGTCAAGATCTACGCCAATTCGCACTATGTGACGCCGCGCCCGACGCTGAACCAGGCGATCAAGTCGATCAAGGAAGAGCTCAAGCACCGGCTGGTCGAACTCGAACGCGCCGGCCGCCTGCTTGAGGCACAGCGGCTGGAACAGCGCTGCCGCTTCGACCTCGAAATGCTGGAAGCCACCGGCTCGTGCGCCGGCATCGAGAACTATTCGCGCTATCTCACCGGCCGCCAGCCGGGCGATCCGCCGCCGACGCTGTTTGAGTACATCCCCGACAACGCACTGGTCTTCATCGACGAAAGCCATGTCACCGTGCCGCAGATCGGCGGCATGTATCGCGGCGACTTTCGCCGCAAGGCGACGCTGGCCGAATACGGCTTCCGTCTGCCGTCCTGCATGGACAACCGGCCGCTGCGCTTCGAGGAGTGGGATGCCATGCGTCCGCTTTCGGTCGCGGTCTCGGCGACCCCTGGCGCCTGGGAGATGGAACAGGCCGGCGGCGTCTTCGCCGAGCAGGTCATCCGTCCGACCGGCCTGATCGATCCGCCGGTCGAGGTCCGCCCGGCCAAGAGCCAGGTCGACGATGTCGTCGGCGAGATTCGCGATACCACCAAGGCCGGCTACCGCACCTTGGTCACCGTGCTGACCAAGCGCATGGCCGAGGATTTGACCGAGTATCTGCATGAGCAGGGCATCCGCGTCCGCTACATGCACTCCGACATCGATACGCTGGAGCGCATCGAGATCCTGCGCGATCTGCGCCTCGGCGCCTTCGACGTGCTGGTCGGGATCAATCTTCTGCGCGAAGGCCTCGACATTCCCGAATGCGGCTTCGTCGCCATTCTCGACGCCGACAAGGAAGGTTTCCTGCGATCGGAAACCTCGCTGATCCAGACCATCGGGCGCGCCGCCAGAAACGTCGACGGCAAGGTCATCCTCTATGCCGACCAGGTGACCGGCTCGATGGAACGGGCGATGGCCGAAACCAACCGTCGCCGCGAAAAGCAGATGGAGTGGAACGCGGCCAACGGCATCACACCGGAATCGGTCAAGTCGCGCATCTCCGACATTCTCGATTCGGTCTACGAGAAGGACCACGTCCGCGCCGATATCTCGCAGTTCACCGACGGTGCCGGCGCCATGATGGGCAACAACCTCAAGGCCCATCTCGACGCGATGGAAAAGCAGATGCGCGATGCCGCGGCCAATCTCGACTTCGAGAAGGCGGCCCGCATCCGCGACGAAATCAAGCGCCTGCGTGAGATGGAACTGTCCATCTCCGAAGACCCGCTGGCCAAATACGCCGACATGGAAAGCCCGGCCTCCGGCCGCGAAAAGGGCAAGCACAACAAGGGCGTGGCCAAACATCGTACAGCAGAGGAACAGGAGCGTTTTCGCAAGCTCGACGCAGCGCGTGCCGCCGAAGAGGCAGCCAAGGCTGCCCGGCCCAACCTCTTCCGCAAGCCTGATCTCGACGAGATGGGCGCCGATGGCACTGTGCCGGTGAAAAAGCCGCTGTTTTCGAAACCCTCGATCGACGACATGGGTCCAGGTACCGACATGCCGACGCCGGCCGGCGCGGTGTCGCGCTCGCTGTTCAAGAAACAGTCGGCATCCGAGGCACATGGTTCCGATTTCGGCATTCCCGGGGACGCCACAAAGCCGCTGTTCAAGAAGAACTCGCTGGACGAGATGACGGTGCGGCGGACGGAAAAACCGATCGAAGGAAAAGTGCCGGCCAAGCCGCAGCCAATCTCCCCCCTCGTGGGGGACGAATCCGCCAAGCCAGTTGTTCGCCAGCGAACAGGCATTGGCTCCTACGAAGACCCCGCCGACGCCCGTCGGGAAAAGCGCCGGCCGGGTAAGACGGGTAGGCCGGGAAAGTAGCGCCTTCCCCTTCTCCCAGAAGGGGAAGGGAAGCGCTCCGCCGCCGCCGCATTCCGCCGACCCACTTGCCACCAGCCCCGCCTTTGGTGTAATCGCTCCGCATACTCAACGTCTTGTCTCGAAAGGAGGGCTCACGTGTTTACGTTTCATCGTCACCATCGTCAGCGTGGCCCGATTTCTGCCCTGCGAGCTTGCTTGCAGGGCTGACCAGGGACGGTCCGGGTTTTTCCCGCTTCGATTTTTTGGTCTGCCCTTCGTGGTGCGTAATGCCGAGCCTGATGGCCGGAAAGCGCACCGTCAAAGTGGACCGGAGTAGTCTCCGGCAAGACCAGAGAAATCAAATGGCCCTGATCAGCCTCAAATCCCTCGGCGTCACCATGAGTGCGCCGCTGTTTGCCAATCTCGACCTCACCATCGGCACCGGCGACCGGCTCGGCATTGTCGCCGCCAATGGCCGCGGCAAGTCGACTTTGCTGAAATGCCTGACCGGCGGGATGGAGCCGACCTCCGGTGACATCACCCGCACGCGCGGCCTGCGCGTCGGTCATGTCGAACAGTCGGTTGCCCCGGTCCTTCGCACCCGTACGTTCCGGCAGGTGGTGGCGGATGCCTTGCCGTCCGAGCAGGCCGAAAGCGAGATGTGGCGTGTCGACGTGGTTCTGGATTCACTCGACGTGCCCGAGCCGATGCGCGAGCGGCCAATGCAGGCGCTGAGTGGCGGCTGGCAGAGGCTTGCGCTAATCGCACGCGTCTGGGTCACCGATCCGGACGTGCTGTTGCTCGACGAGCCGACCAACCATCTCGACCTTGTCCGCATCAGCCAGCTCGAAACCTGGCTGAACACGCTGCCGCGCGAGGTGCCCGTCGTCATCGCCAGCCACGACCGCGCCTTCCTCGACGCCACCACCAACCGGACCCTATTCCTGCGCCCGGAACAGTCGCCGGTGTTTGCCCTGCCCTACTCCCGCGCCAGGCAGGCGCTCGACGAGGTCGATGCTTCGACCGAGCGCAAGTTCCAGCGCGACATGAAGGTGGCGCAGCAATTGCGCCGGCAGGCGGCCAAGCTCAACAACATCGGCATCAATTCGGGCAGCGACCTTTTGACGGTGAAGACCAAGCAGCTCAACCTGCGGGCCGAAAAACTGGAAGAAGCGGCCGCACCGGCGCACCGCGAAAAGTCGGCGGGTGCCATAAAACTGGCCAATCGCGGCACCCACGCCAAGGTGCTGATCACGCTCGACGACGCGGCTGTGGAAACACCCGACGGCACCCCGCTGTTTCGAACCGGCAAGCGCCATATCTGCCAGGGCGACCGCATCGTGCTGCTCGGCCGCAACGGCGTCGGCAAGTCGCGCTTCGTCACCCTGATCCGCAATGCCATTGTCGAACCGGACACGGTGCCGAATGTGAAGGTGACGCCGTCGACGGTGCTAGGCTACAGCGACCAGGCGCTGTCGGGCATCAGCGGCGACGACACGCCGCTGATGCTGGTCTCGCGCCGCTACGATGTCGGCGAGCAGCGTGCCCGCTCGCTGCTGGCAGGCGCCGGCGTGGTCATCGAGATGCAGGAGAAAAAGATCGGTGCGCTGTCCGGCGGCCAGAAGGCGCGGCTGATGATGCTGGCGCTGAGGCTCGCCAATCCCAACTTCTATCTGCTGGACGAGCCGACCAACCATCTCGACATCGACGGCCAGGAAGCCCTGGAAGCGGAACTGCTGGCACATCAGGCAAGCTGTGTGCTCGCCTCGCACGACCGCTCCTTCATCCGCGCCATCGGCAACCGCTTCTGGCTGATCGAGAAACGGCGGCTGACCGAAGTCGAAGACCCAGAGGATTTCTTCCGCTCGGTGGCGGAGGGCGCTGGCTAATCGGTGAACAAAACTGCCGATGAAGTTCCGGCCTGTCGAGCGCAGGCCGGAGTTTCGTATCATGTTACGAGACGTCTTCTTGACTTCCGAAGCGTATCATGCCATGGTACGCCACTCGGGTCGGCAAGGTGATAAGCTCCTCCAAAGACAAGACCAGCGAAGCCGTTTCGAACGGCAAGGCTCCGAAGGGCTTCCCATCGGACCTTTGTCCGCTCAGCCCAGCGGAAGCTGTTCATGATCGACAACGCCGCCGAACTGTCGAATCTGAAGACGCCTCCCGGCAACAGGCTTGAGCCGCTGAAAGGTAACCGTGCGGGCCAGCATTCGATCCGCATCAACGATCAATTCCGCCTCTGCTTTAGGTGGGTGGAAGGGCAAGCGGAGGATGTTGAAATCACCGACTATCATTGAAGAGGGTTCAAAATGCTGAACATCAACCCACCTATCCATCCCGGAGAAATTCTCCGTGAGGAATATCTCGTGCCGCTCAATCTGAAGCCTTACACGCTGGCCAAAAAGCTGCATGTGCCCCGCACACGCATCGAGCGCCTGGCCAGCGAGACGACACCGGTAACGCCCGACACCGCTTTGCGCCTTGCGAAGTTCTTCGGAACCACGCCGCAGTTCTGGATGAATATGCAGGCGAGCTACGACCTCGCCGTAGAGGGAGAGGCGAAGAAGGCCGATCTTGAAACAATCGAACGTCTACAAACCGCGGCCTGAAGTAATCGCGTTAGCAACAACCCGCTTCAAGCAGGCTACGGAGCTAGCGATAAAAAAATCTCGACGATCTGTCGGATAGCCTCAGCCCGCCGCGTCCTTGGGATGCCGACACGATGATGCCGGCCCAACCCAGGAGAATTATCATGTCGGTTCTTTCGTCCATCGGTCGCATCGCAACCCGGTATGCGGCAGCGCGCGCTCGTCACCGCAGCGAACGCGTCCTGCGTTCACTGCCTGCCTCGCTGCGCAAGGATATCGGGTTTCCGGACGTCTTCGATGCGCAAAACGGCCGCCGCCCCTGACCTCGCGGGGCGCCAGTCAGTCATGCGTATCGCCCGAAAGCGGCGTCGCCTTCATCGATACGCGTTTTTCGAAAGCCTCGAACCAGCGCGTCAGCAGTGCCCGTGAGCGAAAAGGCGGAAGGTGACGGAACGCCATCCAGGACAGCGCGGTGGCCAAGGCAATGTGGCCGATATGGAGCGGCGCCTCGTCGTCCAGCGTGCTCTCGATCCAGTCGTAGCTCGCCTCGATCTTTTCCCGGTATCCGTCGGCGAGAGCACCATAGCGCAACTTTTCGGGTCTCCTTTCCGTCTCCCAGCGCAAGGCTATACCCGTCTGCGCCAGGCCCTGGGCGACCGCCTGCAACCGCAATGCCTGCCAGCGCGCCTCGCCGTCCTGCGGCAGCAGCTTGCGACCGTCATGCAGCGTGTCGAGATAGGCGCAGATGACATCGGAATCGAAGATCGGCGACGCGTCGGGCCGCAACAGCACCGGCACTTTGCCGAGCGGGTTTTCGGCGTAGACGCGGGCATTGCGCAAGGTCGGACTGGTCTCGTGATGAATGACCTCCAGCCGATCGGCAATGCCAACCTCGTGGGCGAAGACGAGCGCCTTGCGCGCGAAGGGTGAGTGGGTCTGATAGTAGAGGATCATTGTCGTCCCAGGATTTGAAGAGGCGTTCGCCTGATCCATCTGTTCTAGCCTGCGAGCCGAGAGAATTGCGCTCTGATTGGGCGCGGTCGACGCAAGTTCGTTTCACGCCTCTCGTCCAACTGCGGCTGCGTGGACTGTCCAGGGCCGGTCGGCCAAAAAAATCTGCCGGCCATGTAGGAACGCCGGCACCTCATCCGTCCTTTGGCTCGCAAGGCCAAACGCAAAGAGGAACAACAGATGACCGATCAGACCCCCGTTCAGCCCGCGGCCAAAGTGCTCGGCGGATTGACCCCCTATCTGCAGCTGGATGGCGCCTTCAAGGCTGCCGAATTCTACAAGAAGGCCTTTGGTGCCGAGCAGGTCTTTGCCTATCCGGCGGACGAAAAAGGCCGCACCATGCACATCCACCTCCACATCAACGGCTCGACGCTGATGCTCTCCGACTTCTATCCCGAAAACGGCATGCCTGCCGTCAAGCCGCAAGGTTACACCATGCAGCTTCACCTCGGCAGCGACGACATCGAAGCCTGGTGGAAGCGCGCCGTCGATGCCGGCTGCGAAGTCGCCGTGCCGCTCCAGATCATGTTCTGGGGTGACCAGTGGGGCAATATGCGCGACCCGTTCGGCGTCGAATGGGCGATGAATGCGCCGGTCAAGAAAGCCTGATTTATCGCCAATGGCGAAGTCCCTCACCGGCTGGCGTCGGTGAGGGATTGTGAACTTCCAGGAGGAGACCCACAATGTCCTATGTCGATGGCTTCGTGCTTGCCGTGCCCAAGGCAAATCTCGATAACTACAAGAGGCTGGCCAACCTCGCAGGCCCTATATGGATGGAACACGGCGCGCTCGCCTATGTCGAATGCATCGGCGACGACGTGCCCTATGGCGAGGTCACTTCGTTCCCGCGCGCCGTGCAGGCCAAGGACGACGAGATCGTCGTCTTCGCCTGGGCCGTCTATGAGTCGCGGGAGAGCCGCGATGCCGTCATGGCCAAAGTGATGGCAGATCCGCGCCTGAAGGCCGATTGGGCGGACATGCCGTTCGACGGGAAGCGCATGATCTTCGGTGGCTTCAAGCCATTCATAGAGCTTTGAGCAGCCGGTAGCAGATTGGCAGAAGCCCCTCAGCTTCGTCATCCTAGGACGAAGCAGGAGCGAAGCTCCGTCGCGAAGGCCTTAGGATGACGACGCGGGTGCTTAGGCCAATCTCTAAGGCCACGATCAGCTAGAGAGCGTTGCGCTAATCCAGCCTGTCCAGAAGCGGCTTCAGCCGGTCACCATAGCGCTTCCATAGATCGACCGACCCCTGATACATCGGCTGGCGCACCTGTGCGGCTGAAGCCGTGCGCACCGGTCGGTCGGTCTCGTGGAACGATAGTGCCGCGTCGTCCCAGGGCAGGCCGAGATGGGCGATCAATGCCCGCGTCTGGCCTTCCTGGTCGGCGACAAAATCCTCGTAGCGTACATCGTGCACGACGCCTGGCAGCACCGTGTGCCAATGCTTCATGATGTCGGTGTAGAGATTGTGGAAGTCGGCGAGCTCGCCGAGATCGTAGCCATAGCGATGGCTGTCGCCGCGGAAATGCACCTTGTAGATCGACAGGCAGGTGGCCGCCGCATCGCGCGCGCAGTGGATGATCCTGGCCTTCGGCATCATCATGTGGATGAAGCCGACAAGCAGGAAGTTGCCCGGCATTTTGTCGGTGACGTGGCGCATGTTCGGATAGCGGGCATGGAGCATGTCGAGATAGGCTTGGCCTGCCTCGGCAAAATCCGAATCGCCCGTATCCGATACGCCCCATGGGAAGCCACCCGGCATGGTCGCCGGGAACTGCCTGCCGACCGCCTTCTTCAATATGCTGAGCTCGCCTGCGCCATAGACCTGCGGATGGCTGGCGATGATCTGCTCGACCAGCGTCGTGCCCGAACGCGGCATGCCGACAATGAAGATCGGCGTGTCGTCGCTGATTGAGCTGGGCCTGTGCTTCTCGAAGAAGCCGGCATCGAAGGTGGCCTTCATCGCCTCGAACTCGGCCCGCGTCCTGGCCTGGTCGTAGTCGATGCCTTTGCGGCGGATCGCATTGCCCTCGGCGAAATAGTCGAAGGCCCGGCCATAATCCCTGAGATCGTCATTCGCCTTGCCGAGTCCGAAGGACAGTTGCATGCGCGCCAGGCTGTCCTGCGGCGCCTTGGCATGCTGGGCTTCCATGCCCCCAAGCTCGCTGTCGCGCTCCTTCTGGCGCTTGACCTGCGTCAGCATCAGCCAGGCTGTGGCCATGGCGGGGTTGATCGCCAACGCCTGCCGGAACAGGTCGGCCGCCTCGTCGAGCTTGCCCTTTTCCATCAACCCGACGCCGAGCCCGTGCAGCAGGTCGGCATCCTTGGGTCGGATCGCCAGCGCTTCGCGGAAGGCAGCCAGCGCCTCATCCAGCCGCCCGGCTTCCTGCAGGGTTTCGGCAAGCCCGATGCGGGCGCGCACATGAAATGGGTTGCGTGCAACCGTGCCGCGATAAATCTCTTCGGCCTCTTCGAACTGGCCGACCTGTTTCAGCGATGAGCCGAGATTGTCGCGCGCCGCGAGTTGGTCCGGCCGCAGATCCACTGCGCCGCGGAAGAAATCGATGGCCGCAGCAGGGCGGCCGAGGTCGCGCATCACCGTACCGAAATTGTTGAGGAAATCGGGATTCGTCGGCTGCAGGCTCACCGACCGTTCGATGAGATCCAGCCCTTCTTCGCTGCGCCCGGTCTGGTGAAGCAGCAGTCCCAGGAAATGCGCCGCGGCCGCGTGCTTGGGCTGACGCGCCAGCACCTGCCGGTAGATCGTCTCAGCCTCTTGCCGGCGCCCGGCCTGATGCAGTTGCAACGCCTGCTGCACATACTGGTCGAGGCCCAGCGGCGGCTGTCCGCCTGCGCCAGACCTGGCTCCCGCACCCGCCGCTCGTCTTTGATCTCTGTTGATGGGAAACCTACCGTGTTTTATCCGCCTGTGGCGATCTAGGCCATCGGCGCCGCAGGTTCAAGGCTTCGCTTGCTGTCTCGTCCTTTCGTCGGTGCGGAAAGATCAAATCAGCACACCGCGATCCGGCCCCAGCAAATCTGGCTCGAGGCCACGGAGCGCGCGTTCATCGATATCAACTCGGCCCGCTCAACGCTCGTTCGTGCCCGCGAACTTGGCCACGCAGTGGCAATCGACGACTTCGGCACCGGCTACTCCAGCCTGTCCTATCTCGAGGGGCTGCCGCTCGATGCGCTCCTAATCGACAAATCGTTCATCGATACGATCAGCACGAATTCCGCCACCAATTCCGTCACCGCGCATATCATCGACATGGCCAAGACACTAAAGCTGAAGATCGTTGCCGAAGGCGGGGAAACGCAGGCGCTGGCCGACCACCTCGCGGCACGCGACGTCGACTACGGCCAGGGCCGGCTGTTTGCCAGACCCATGCCCGCGTCCGAGTTCATCGCCGACTGTGTTCATCGCCGACTGTCGCCAGGTGAGCCGACGGCTTGATGCTTGTCGTCCTCAACGAGGCGCAGCGTTCTCAGCACGGCCCGTCGCCAACGACGCGATAGTCCGCGGCACGGGCTTCGCAGGAATTGGGGAAGGTGCGCATCTCGCCATGCCGGCGCGCGCACACCGGCGCATATT
>NZ_RZPF01000180.1:0-9687 GCF_004022735.1 Mesorhizobium sp. M7A.F.Ca.AU.001.01.1.1 | reverse complement strand
TGCCGCGTCTTCTGTTCGGCGCCGCCCAGGCGATCGTCGGCTGCCTCGTCGCGGCGTCGATCTCGGCCGACATCTTTCCGGTCTTCACCCAGGAATGGCCGCTGTTTCTCGGCGTCGTGGTGGCCACCGTCACAGCCTCCAGCCTGCTCGGCTGGCTGATCAGCCGCTGGCGCATCCTGCCCGGCACCACCGCCGTCTGGGGCTCGTCGCCGGGTGCGGCCACCGCCATGGTGCTGATGGCGGGTGCCTTCGGCGCCGATCAGCGGCTCGTCGCTTTCATGCAATATCTGCGCGTCATCTTCGTCTCGATGACGGCGGCACTCGTTGCCAAGATGTGGGTCGACACGTCTGAGGTCGAAATCCCCGCCATCGTCTGGTTTCCGCCGATCGATGCCCAAGCCTTCGCCGCCACCATCGGCATCGCGGTCGTAGGCGGCCTGGCGGGAAAGTTGTGCCGACTGCCCTCGCCCTTCTTCCTCGGCACCTTCATCTTCGGCACCGTCGTCCATCTCGGCTTGGGCGTGGAAATGCAATTGCCGCAATGGCTGCTGGCCGTCAGCTACGCCATGGTCGGCTGGTCGATCGGCCTGAACTTCACAAGGGCGATCCTGCGCCATGCGGCGCGCGCCTTGCCGCAGATCATCGCCTCGATCGTGGCCTTGATCGCCTTTTGCGGCGGCCTTGCCTTCATGATCAGCCATCTCCTGGGCATCGATCCGCTGACCGCCTATCTGGCGACCAGCCCCGGCGGCATGGACAGCATCGCCATCATCGCTGCAGCAGCGCAGAACGTCGACATCTCTTTCGTCATGGCGCTGCAATCAGCACGCTTCCTGATCGTGCTGCTGATCGGCCCGAGCGTCGCGCGGCTGGTGGCGAGAAGCGTCAGGCAATAGGCAGCGGCTAGTCCTCGCCGCCCTCGCCCACGCTGTGCGCGTCCCGGCGCCAGTAGGCCGTAACCAGGTGGCGGTCGCGCGGCAGGCCCCACTGTTTGCGCACGATCTTGCGGATCTCCCGGAAATCGCCAAATTCGCAACCGACCCAGACGTACAGGCCGTCGGCAAGCGCCATGTGCTTGCGCTCGCGCAAGGCGGCGGACAACAGGCCCGCGGTGCCGGCCTCGCGGCCGTGCCGGTAAAGCCAGGTGATGTCGATATTATCCCCTTGCGCCAGCGCCATCCGGTCGTCCGGCCCATCGATCTCGATCAGCGCCTCAGCGCGTGTTGACGGCGGCAGATCTTCCAGAATCCTGCCTATGGCGGGAAGTGCTGTGTCGTCGCCGAGCAGAAGCAAGGTCTGCGCCACCGGAGCGTCGCCGCCACCGGGTCCGATCATGCCGATGACATCTCCCGCCCGTGCATTTTGCGCGAAGCTGGCGGCGGGCGTCTCCTGGCCGGGGTGCAGCACGAAATCGACATCGAGCCAGCCGCTTGCGGCATCCAGCGCCCGGATCGTGTAGACCCGCACGGCAAGAGCATCGTCGCCCGAAGGCCAGACAATCAGGCCGTCGGCGCCCATCGTCGGCCAGAGCGGCTGGCGGCCAGCCGGCGGCAGCAGCAGCCGCATGTGCAGGCCGCCATGGCTGAACCGGCCGAGATCCTTGCCGGCGAAGCGCAGACGCTGCATATGCGCCGAAATCCGCGTCGACGACATCACCGTGATCTCGCGGAAGAAGACCGGCGTGCCGGCGTCAACGCCGTCGCCTTGCCAATGAATGCCCCTGGTCGTGCCGAGATGTTCGGCGACATGGCCGGCAACCGTCATCTTCATGTAGGACAGGCAGGTTTCGTCGGACGCCGCGACGCGGATCAGTACGCTTTCATCATCGAGCGTGGCGCTCAACGAACCATAATAGAGGCGAAGCTCCCATTGGTCGGCGACGCCGGTGTCGATCTCGAATTCGCTGTGCTCGGCGCGCAGCCGGTCCATCACCGACCTGATCGCCGCGTCGCTGATCCGGGTTTGCGCGCTCAATTGGTCCATCATTCAAGTCCTATGCAACAGTTCGGGGCAAGCGCCGCAGCGCCCCCGCGGTCAGCGGCATGCCACAGCCGCTCAAGCGCTTCCACACAAACATGACTATCACTGTCATATTATGCGATGAACGCCTAGCGCGCCGCAAGGCGATCGGGAAGGAAATCGACGAACACGCGCACCTTCGGCGACAAATGGCGGTTGGAAGGCCACAGCATCCGGAACTGGCCACGGCCGTCGACATGACCGTCGAGAACGGTACGCAGCCTGTCTTCGTGCAGCGCCTCACGCACCAGGAAATCCGGCATGCAGGCGATGCCGAGGCCGGCGATCGTGGCGCCCTTCAATGCTTCCATGTTGTTGCAGGTCAGCATCGAGCGGATCTGCGGTTCAGCGCTTCCGGTTATGAACGGCCACTCCAGCAGCCTGCCGCTGTTGAGGAAGCGGAAGTTTATGCCGAAATGCCTGATGAGATCCGCCGGCTCGCCGGGTGTGCCATGGCGCTCGAGGTAGGAGGGCGCCGCGCACAGCAGCATGCGGAAGGGCGCAACGGGTCTCGACACGAGGCGCGAATCAGGCAGCTCGCCGCTGCGGATCGCGACATCGATGCCCTCGTCGATGACGTCGACGATCCGGTCGTTGAAATCGATGTCGAGTTCGATCTCGGGATAGCGGGCCATGAACTCCGACAACACCGGCAGCAACAGATGATAGGTGACGATCGGGGTGGATATGCGCAGCCGCCCACGCGGTGTTTCCCGTGTCCGCGACAGCATCGCCTCGGCATCGTCGATGTCGTCGAGGATGCGGCGCACCCGCTCGTTGAACAGCTTGCCCTCTTCCGTCAGGCCAATGCGCCGCGTGCTGCGCTGCAGGAGCCGCACGCCGAGTTCCTGCTCGAGCCGGGCGACACTTTTGCCGACAGCGGAAGCCGAGATGCCAAGCGCCCGTCCGGCAGCGACGAAATTGCCGAATTCGGCGGTGCGGGCAAAGGCCAGGAGCCCGTTGAGACGATCCATCGTGTCATTCCATTCGAGCGTTTCAGTCCGATATACCAGGAGATATAACACTATTCTTCCTGAAATGCCGACGACCTATCTTGTCATCACGACCGGCTCCGCAATCGCGCGGCCCACCGGCGAGTGCTGTTTCAGATAGGAAAATCCATGACTTCCAGGACCACAACCGGCTCTGCCGAGAGATGGCTCGTGCTCTTGTCCGTGTGCCTTGCCGCGATGACGATGCCATTGACCTTCACCGGTCCGGCCGTCGCTCTGTCGCGCATCGCGGCCGATCTCGGCGGCAGTCCCATCGAGCTCAACTGGGTGACCAACGCCTTCATGCTGACCTTCGGCGCCACCCTGATGGCGTCGGGCGCCCTGGCCGACAACCACGGCCGCAAGCGCCTCTTCCTCGTCGGCCTCTCCCTCTATATCCTGGCATCACTGGGCGCGATGCTGGCGCCGGACATCATCTGGTTCGACATCTTCCGGGCCGTGCAGGGGATCGGCAGTGCGGCCGCCTTCGCTGGCGGCGCCTCGGCACTCGCCCAGGAATTCGAAGGGCCATTGCGGCTGCGCGCCTTCAGCTTCCTCGGCACCAGTTTCGGCATCGGCCTCGCCTTCGGCCCGATCGCGTCGGGCCTGCTTATCTCCGCATTCGGCTGGCGGTCGATCTTTCTTCTGGTTGCGGCACTCGCGATTGCCGCCGCCATGCTCGGCCTGCGCACCATCAGGGAATCGCGCGACCCGGATGCGACGGGCCTCGACTGGGCGGGAGCCGGCACCTTCACGATCGCGCTGGCGTCGCTGACCTATGGCGTGCTCCAGGCGCCGCAGAGCGGCTGGGCTGATCCCCTCGTCGTCACGCTTCTGGCCGCTTCTATCATCTGTTTTGTCGCCTTCGTCGTTGTCGAGCGGCAAGCACAACGGCCGATGCTCGATCTCACGCTGTTTGCCTACCCCCGCTTCGTCGGCGTCCAGTTCCTGGCTGCGGCACCCGCTTACGCCTTCGTCGTCCTGCTCGTCCTGTTGCCGATCCGTTTCATCGGCATCGAAGGGATGAACGAGATCAAGGCCGGGCAATTGATGATCTGCCTCTCAGGTCCGCTGCTGATCCTGCCGATGCTCGCCGGCCAGCTGGCGCGCTGGATCGCACCGGCCACCATCTGCGGTGTCGGCCTGCTCGTCGCTGCCGCCGGGCTTGTCTGGCTGAGCCTGACACCACCGGTCGATAGTGCGCTGATGGCGCCGCTGATGCTGATCGGCGTCGGCATCGCTCTGCCCTGGGGATTGATGGACGGGCTTGCGGTCAGCGTCGTGCCAAGGGAGCGCGCCGGCATGGCGGTCGGCATCTTCAACACCACCCGCGTCGCCTGCGAGGGTGTGGCGCTGGCGATCGTCATGGCGACGCTTTCCGGCTTTGCCGCCGCGCAGCTCGCCGCATAAGGAATGGCATCTTCGACGGACGCAGCGGCGGCAGCCCAGTTGCTGGTGACCGGCAATCTCGGCGAAGCAGCACAACATTTGCCCCAAGCCGGAGCCATTGTTCTGGTCCAGGCCTACGAGACGGCGTTCGACAGGCTGCTGATCGTGTTGGCGGCGATCACCGTCGTCACCGCCCTTGTCGTCTTCCTTGGCCTGCGTCGCGTATCGGCTTCGGAGCGCGAAACCGCCCTGCCGGCATGCCAGGAAGGGTAGCCGTCAGCGGACGGGCCTCCCTATCAATCCAGCCTGTGCATCAGGTCGTCATCCAGCCAACGGCCGAAGAAATAGACCAGTTGCTTGTGCCACCACGGCCAGTCGTGGCTGACATCGCCGCCCCAGTAATCGACCCAGGCGGGAATGGATTTGTCGCGCAGGATCTGTTCCAACCTGCGCGTCTCGACCAGCATCCGCTCTTCCCAGGCGCCCTGCCCGCAGCAGAAGATCAGCCTGAGCGTCTTCAGCCGGGCCAGCAGTTTGGGATCGACGATGCCGGGCAGATAGTCGAGCGGCGAGTTGTAGAAGATATCGCCCTCGAGCGCCCTGCCGAAAAAATCGCGCGCCGAATAGACGCCCGACAGCGCGATGACGCCGCTGGCGAGTTCGGGAAAGCGGAAGACGAAGTTCGAGGAGTGATAGCCGCCCATCGAACAGCCCGAGAACAGCGGCTTCAGCTTGCGCCCGCCATTGGCCTGCTCGGCCGTGGACAGGAAGTCCGGCAGCGCTTCCTCGCGCACATAGCGGAAATAGGCCTCGTGGCGGGCAATGCGATGGGCCGCGTCGGCATGCTTGTCGAAGAAGGATTCCGAATCGACGCCGTCGACCGTGAACAGCTGGATGCGGCCGGTGTCGATGAATTCGGCCAGTGCGCCCACCCCGCCGGAATCCTCGAACTGGTAGAACCGGCCCTGCGAGGTCGGAAACACCACCACCGGCCGGCCGGCATGGCCGTAGCGCTTGTATTCCATGTCGCGGCCGAGTTGGCTCGAGAAATTCTTATGATAGGAAATGTCCATCGCCTCACGCCTTTTCCGCGTGGATGTACGCGACCGCTTCGCGCAGCGCTGCTTCGTCTTTCGAGCGCATCTGGTAGGCGTAATTTCCCATGGCGCGGCTGAAAACCTCTTCGATGGCCTGATGGTGGACGATCTTGTCGCGGTGCGCGGCTAGCACGTCCTCATGGCTGTGCAAATAGTGGAGGCGTCGCTTGCGGCTGGCATAGGCGGTGAAATATTTGCCCTCGTAAGGGCCGCCGGCGGCATCCCTGACCACCATGTCGGCCCACGCCGCATAGACATCGATGTCGAACGTATAGTTGATCGCATCGGTCATCCAGGCGCCGGGCGGGCGCATGTTGACCTCCAGCGCGATGACACGGTCGTCCTTGGTCTCGAACAGCTCGATGTGGAAGAAGCGTTCACGCACGTCGAATGCTTTCAGGATCTTTCGACCGGCCTCCTCGACCGCCGGGTTGATTCTGGGAAAGCAGGTATAGCTCATGTGGCGGTCCTTGTTGACCACCTCCATGACGCTCTGGTCGTAGCGGTGGCTGGCCGCCAGCACCACCTCGCCGTCGCGGTTGACCAGCCCGTCATAGGTCACCACCAGCCCCTCGATGAACTGCTCCATGACGAAGGTCACGTCCTCGGGCTTGTCCCGGAAGAACTGGTCGAGCTCCTTGGCGTTGGAGATCTTGAAGGTGTTCGATGCGCCGGAACCGCTGTCGGGCTTGACCACCACCGGATAGCCAACGCGCCGGATGAAGGTCATGGCCCCGGCGCGGTCGGAACATTTGCGCTGCGCGATGGTGTCGACGCCGCTCTTGCGGAAGAAGGCACGCATGCGGCTCTTGCGCTTCAGGTTCTTCACGAAATCGAGCTTGGTGCCGTAGATGTTGAAATCGGTGCGGATGTTGGCTTCCAGCTCCAGCCAGTGTTCGTTGAGCGATTCAAAGCGGTCGATGCGGCCCCACTTGTGGATGAAATGCCCCATTGCCCGGAACACCGGATCATAGTCCTCCATGTCGGCGACACGGTAGTACTCGCTGAGCGCCGCCTTCAGCTTGGCGTCGAGCGCGTCATAGGGCGCGTCGCCGATACCGAGCAGCCTGGCCCCGGCCTTCTTCAAACGGTCGCAGAAATCCGCGCCATTGGCGGGAAAATGCGGCGAGAAGAACACGAAATTCATGGACGACCCCTCCCGGCGACTGGACATCGCAACCCGTCGCCCAAGTCTGGCGCATTTGCCGCGCCTGGGGAAGAGCACGCGCGTCGGGGTGCCGCCCGTCTCAACCAGCCGACAGACAAATCGGACAACTCATCTGCTGCCTAATCCGGACGACTGCTTACGACACGGCCTGCCGAACTCAGCTGAACAAAGGCCTGGCGGCGGCAGTCAGTTCGGCGGTGTTGGCAGCCTTTGTGCCGAAAGTTTTTAATGATAGGAATTTTTTCTTGACTCCCTGCCCTCAGCTAAGGTACATTTTCATCCATGGTGCTGATTTGCGCCAGTGACCCGCCGCACAGGCGGGTTTTTCGTTTGACGCTTCGTCGGCCAACGCGCCGGCAAAGGCTCCGAAGAAGCCCGTTAACCCGGATTCGTTGTCCTGCACGGCCTGCGGCCCGCTTCATCCCCAGCCTCCATTCGCTGGCTATGAAACCGGACAACTCACGTGCTAATCCGGACAACTCATGTGCTTACGACACGGCCCGCGGCCCACTTGCCTCCCACAAGCCGCTCCTGTAAGAGAACCGCCATGAACACGCGCGCCAGCAACGCTTCCCGTCCGACCGGTTTTTCCGGCGAGACCGTGCGCGCGCTGGCTTCGACCCTGCTTCTTCTCGGCCTTATCGGCGATCGCCGGGTTCGCTGAAGGAGCGCCCGGCGGTCGAACCGCCGCGCAAGCGCATGCTCCTTGGCAATCACATCAAGCGAACGAAATTCTGGTAAAGGCGCCGCTCGCCATCAATCCACCTGAAGGTGGATCCATGAGCCGCCGGGAGAAACGACGATGAACGCACGAGAAGAGATCCGCTCCGATGCCGCGGTAGCCGACACGGATTCGGCCAAAGGCATGCCCGACGCGGCTCGCAAATATCAGCCCTATCCGACCGTCGGTCTCACCGATCGCACCTGGCCCTCGAAGGTTATCGACAAGGCGCCGATCTGGTGCTCGGTCGACCTGCGCGACGGAAACCAGGCGCTGATCGATCCTATGGGCCATGAGCGCAAGGCACGCATGTTCGGCCTGCTGCTCGACATGGGCTTCAAGGAGATCGAGATCGGCTTCCCGTCGGCATCGCAGACCGATTTCGACTTTGCCCGCTGGTGCATCGAGGAAGGCAACGTACCCGCCGATGTCTCGCTGCAGGTGCTGGTGCAGTGCCGGCCGGAGCTGATCACCCGCACCTTCGAGGCGCTGAAGGGCGCCACCAACCCGATCGTCCATTTCTACAATTCGACCAGCGAATTGCAGCGTCGCGTCGTCTTCGAGAAGGACGTCGGCGGCATCAAGCGGATCGCCACCGACGCCGCCAAGATGATCACCGACATGGCGGCCAAGGCCGGCGGAGGCTTTCGTTTCGAGTATTCGCCGGAAAGCTTTACCGGCACCGAGCTGGAAGTTGCGCTGGAGATCTGCAACGCCGTCACCGAGATCGTCAGGCCGACCGCTGACAACAAGCTGATCATCAACCTGCCCTCGACGGTCGAGATGTCGACACCCAACATCTATGCCGATCGCATCGAGTGGATGTGCCGCAACCTCGACAACCGGGAGAACCTGCTGGTCTCGCTGCATCCGCACAATGACCGCGGCACCGGCATCGCCACCACCGAGCTCGGCCTGATGGCCGGCGCCGACCGTGTCGAAGGCACGCTGTTCGGCAATGGCGAGCGCACCGGCAATGTCGACATCGTCACGCTGGCGCTGAACATGTACACGCAAGGTGTCGATCCGTTGATCGACTGCTCGGACATCAACCGGATGAAGGACGTCTATGAATATTCGAACCAGTTGAAGATCCCCGAGCGCCACCCCTATGTCGGCGAACTCGTCTACACCGCCTTTTCCGGTTCGCACCAGGATGCCATCAACAAGGGCATGAAGGCGCTGAAGAAGGCCAATACGAGTCTGTGGGAAGTGCCCTATCTGCCGATCGACCCGGCCGATGTCGGACGCAGCTACGAAGCCATCATCCGCATCAATTCGCAGTCCGGCAAGGGCGGCATCGCCTATGTGCTGCAGGCCGATTACGGCCTCAATTTGCCGCGCAACCTGCAGATCGAGTTCAGCCAGGAAATCCAGGCGATCACCGATGCCGAGGGCAAGGAAGTGCCGGCCAGGCGCATCTACGAGCGCTTTCTCGAGACCTATGTCGACCAGCCCGGCGCGCGGCTGAAATTCCTCGATCACCACACCTATCCCAGCACCGAGATCAAGGGCCGGCGCGTCGTCGAGGCGGTCATCCTCGACAACGGCAAGGAACTGACGATATCGGGCACAGGCACCGGCCCGATCGACGGCTTCGTCGATGCGCTGTCACGTCATCTCGGTGTCGAGATGTCGGTGCTCGACTATTCCGAGCACTCGATGCAGCGCGGCTCGAACGCGTCGGCCATTTCCTATGTCGAGATGGAATATCCCGGCGGCAAGCTGTTCGGCGCAGGCATCAACACCAACATCGTCGCCGCCTCGCTGGAAGCAGTGATGTCCGCCGCCAACCGTATCGTCGGCAAAAAAGCCGGCTGACGCCCGACGGGAACAAAGATCGGAACCGTCCAATCTGGTGATCGGTTCCGACCTTTCGGGCCGTTAACCACCGCGGAATTATCCGGTGGGTACGTGATCGCATAATGGGGTGTATACTTGTGTGGTGGTGCGGGACCTATATGATCGCGCCTCAACCTGTGCCGACTTCGAGAGGATCGACACTTGCAGCATGCCACGCCTGCCGCCCCCGCAGTGCGCGAGACACTGGAGCGACTGCTTGCCAGCCAAACGTTCGGCCGATCCGAACGCGCGCGCAAGCTGCTACGCTATCTTGTCGAACGTGAACAGGCCGGCGAAGCCGACAGGCTCAAGGGCTTTTCCATTGCCATGGATGTTTTCGGCAAGGACGGCGATTTCGACCCGTCCACCGATGCCGTGGTGCGGGTGCAGGCAGGCAGGCTGCGCGAGCTTCTGCAGCACTATTTCGCCAATGAGGGAATTGCCGAACCGGTCCGCATC
>NZ_RZPF01000017.1:0-20887 GCF_004022735.1 Mesorhizobium sp. M7A.F.Ca.AU.001.01.1.1 | reverse complement strand
AGCTTGAGCGGCCCGGCGCGCAAAGGTTCGCGGCCGAAGAAGATGTTGGCGGCGACGTCCAGATTTTCGAACAAATTGAGTTCCTGGTGGACGAAGGCGATGCCCGATCCCAGGCTGGCTTCGACGGAGAGCCTGTCATGCGCGGTGCCGTCGACGGTGATCGTGCCGCTGTCGGGCCTGGTGACGCCGCCGAGGATCTTCATCAACGTCGATTTGCCGGCGCCGTTTTCGCCGACAAGGCCGATGACCTCGCCCGGCCTGACCTCCATGGAGAAGCCGTCGAGCGCGACGACGCCCGGATAGGTCTTGCGCACGTTCTCAAGGCTGAGGAACGGGGCGGTCACGGATGCAGCAATGGATGTGTCGGAATAATTCATCATGCCTGACAGCGATTGGCGGGCCAATTTCTGAGCATGATCTTTTCCGAGAACCGGCTTCCACTTTTCGGGATCATGCTCTTGGCTTTTGGCAGACTGACGATCCTCGCGGTGTTCGTCAATGCGAGCAGCCGGCCCAAGCGACGTTGAGCCGGCTGAACTGCTTCAAGTCTTAGTTTCCGGCCATCGCCTTCAGATTGGCGGCGTAGGCGTCGACGTCATCCTTGCCGATGATCTTGGTCGGGATGATGATGAGGTTGCCTTCCGGGATGCCCGACTTGTCGCCCTTGAGATAGGCAGCCATCAGCTTCATGCCCTGATAGGCCCATTCGAAGGGCTGCTGCACGACGGTGGCGGCAATGGTGCCTTCCTTGACGCCGCCGAGCGTGATCGGATCGTCATCGAAGCCGACGACGGTGATCGAGCCGAGCTTGCCGGCGTCGCGCAGCGCTTCATAGATGCGCGGCGTGTTGTAGGAGTAGAAGCCGACCATGCAGGTGACGTCGGGGCTGGCGACCAGCGCGTCCTCGACATTCTTCTTGGCGCGCGCCTGGTCGATGTCGTCGCCGCGCACGTCGATCAACTCGATCTTGGTGCCGGCCAGGCCGTCCTTCATGCCTTGGATGCGCTCCTTGGCATTGTCTGCGCCGAGCAGGCCGACGAAGCCGAGGCATTTGCCGCCATTGGGCATCGCCTTCTTGGCGATTTCGGCCGCCTGCTTGCCGGCATCGACGTTGGACGAGCCGATATAGGCGACGCGCTTGGTCTGCGGGGCGTCCGAGTCGGTGGTGAACAGCGCCGTTTCCGAAGCGATCTTGTTGAGGCCATCGGTCGAGGTCTTGGGATCGACGGCCGAGACCATGATGCCCTTGACGCCGGCGGTCACCAGATCGTCCATCAGCCGCTGCTGGATGGCGACCGAGGACTGCTCGGGATATTTGAGCTCGAGCGTATAGTCGGGCAGTTCGCCCTGCGCCTTCTTGACGCCGGCTTCGGCGGCCTTCCAGAAATCGGAAGCGCCGTTGACCACGAAGGCCAGCGTCGGCTTGTCGTCGGCGCGCGCGATTGCCGTGGCCGACAGGCCAAGCAGCAGCGCGGTCGCGGCTACGGATGCATTGCGTATCAAGGATTTCATGTTCAACCTCCCGTTTGGCTCAGTCGTTGGACCGGCCGATCTTGCACTGACCTGATTTGCCGTTTGCAGCGTGGACGCCCTCCTCCTCAAAGGGGTTCCCGGCACCGAAAGAATGGCGTCGTTCCAGCCACGACAGCGACCTTAGAGACTCATCCTTCATTCGTAAATAGTCCGATTTGTCTGACATATCACATATCCGAGACAAGGCTTGCGGAGATAGGATCCGCTCGCCACCGGGCCATTTTTCGTACTCTCCCGTCGCCCCGGACGTGACCGGCCGGATGCGACGATTGACGGTACAGCGCATTTTTGTATTAGTAAACAGTATTAGTTCCGAGCCAATGCCAGCGGTTTCGCGGTGTGCCCGCCGGCGTGCCGCCCTCACCGCTGGGCAGCCGCCCAGGCCTTTTGTTAATTGAGCTTTCGCTTGTATGGAGATGCGTGGCGGATGGACCTCCGGCATACTAATAGTTATAAACGAGCTTGACGTTATTCCGATAAATCGACGGCGTCACGCCACCTTGCCGGCCTGACCGGCCAGCCAGACTGGGATTTGCCATGAGCGAGACGACGGATCGGGCCAGCGACACAGCGAGGCGGCGCAAGGCGCCGGCCAAGGGCGCCAAGGGCCGCGTCACCATGATCGATATCGCCAGGGCCGCCGGCTGCTCGCAGGCGACCGTGTCCTTCGTGCTCAACAATTCGCCAGGGATCAAGCTGTCGCAGCAGACCCGCGAACGGGTGATCGAGGCCGCACGGACGCTTGGCTACACCGCGCCCGCTTTCGAGGCGCTTCACCCGGCATTGCCTGCCTTCGAGGGGCCCGCCTTCGAAGGGCTGGACGGGGTGATCGGCTTTGCCGTCGACCAGCTCGCCACCAGCCCCGAAGCCGTGGTCGCCATCGAGGGCGCGCGCCAGGCCTCGTGGAATGCCGGCAACGTGCTTCTGGTGGCGCAGACGCTGGGCGATTCCGTCATGGAGCCGCGCGCTATTTCAGCGCTGACCAAGCGGGGCATTTCGGCGCTGATCTACATGACCATCTTCACCCGCGAGATCACAGCGCCCGACTATCTCTACGGCCTCGACATCCCGGTGATCCTGCTCAACTGCTACACGGCGGACTACGCCTTCCCGTCCGTGGTGCCGAGCGAGATCGCCGGCGGCCAGAGCTCGACCCGCCATTTGATCAGCCACGGCCACCGCCGCATCGCCACCATCACCGGCGAGCCGTGGATGCAGGCGGCACAGGACCGGCTGAAGGGCTACCGCCGCGCGCTCGCCACGGCCGACATCCCGTTCGATCCCGAGCTGGTGGTCGAGGGCGACTGGTCGGCCAGCGCCGGCTATGCCGCCACCGTCAAGCTGCTGGCGCTCAGGGATAAGCCCACCGCCATCTTCTGCCAGAACGACCGCACCGCGATCGGCTGCTACGAAGCGCTGAAGGAAGCCGGCCTGCACATTCCGCAGGACATCTCCGTGGTCGGCTACGACGACGAGGAAATCGCCAGGCATCTGTTCCCGCCGCTGACGACCTCGATCCTGCCGCACATGGCGATGGGCCAATGGGCGATCGAACAGCTGGAAGCGCCGGCGGCGCCTGGACGGGGGCGGTATCCGATCACGAAGCTGGAGTGTCCGCTGGTGGAGCGGGAGAGTGTACGGGGGGTGGTAGGGTAACGCGACTCGGCGGGCCCGCGCTGGCTTACCTTCGACCGTTAGGGAAACCTGACCAGTGGGACGAAGAGCTGATGGCTGCAATGCAGACGATTCTTGCGCGGAAGGGGGTCAAGGTCGAAGTCTGAGACATTCATTCCCATTGGTGCAACAGACCGGCACGGTTGCGAATTTGGGGTTGGACACGCCGTGCCGGCCAGTGCTGGACACCCCAGCCCGATTACGCTACCGGCACAACAGGAATCCAGCAATTAAGCCTGATGGTCTAGATCGCGAGTGCAGAGCCTGTTCTCGCGCTTCAGGGAGCCCTTTTACCACGGGCATTACTTCTCCTCCGGGCAGTCCAGCAGCTTCGCATGGCGATGCATTTCTTCGCACCCGTCCGACAAGGCGGGCTTGAACCATTCCGCTTTGTCTTTCTTCAGGCCTTCGGCACTGGTCCGCTAACCTTGCCCTGCACGCGGTCCCACAGGCAGTTGCGTCTGCCGAACTTGAAATTGAGGTTGACGGTGCCGACTTGCGGAATCGGCTGTCGTTTCCTGGAGAAAGCAAAAAGCCCGCCACCTTTCGGCAGCGGGCTTTCCAAAACTGTAACTCTCTTGGTTAATCGATAATCCCGGATGAGCTGGGCGAAGCCGTCACTGACGACAGTCGCTCACGCTTCGTGAAAACGGGCTTCTGATAGATTTTCTTCATCGACATTCCCCTTTGCCAATAATGTGTCACTCTTTGCCTTCCGCCGGGCAGCGTGTCAATCGCGCACGGCGGTATGCCGATGGCCATCACCGCCTCCACGGAAGGGACGCTGATGGCATAACTTGCCCATCGTTTTCGGGTGATTAACAAAAAGGGCAATTATATAACTGACAACCCCGCTCTTATTGGCGCTGGTTGTCAGGAAAGATCTGCCTGCGCCTTGCCCTTGCCGATAACCTTTGCTTGCCTACTGTCCCGACCATGAGAGGAGGCAAACATGGAACGGCTTTACCCGGTAGCTCTCGTGACGCTGTTTTGTAGCTTGATGATATTCGGAATGGCGGTGACGGTCGCGAGAACCCACAAGAAGACTGGCATACTGGCGCCCGCAATGACCGGCGACCCGCTCCTTGAACGAACCATCCGGGCACATGCCAACGCGGTGGAATGGTTTCCTATCTTTATGCCGTCGATGTGGCTGTTCGCGATCTACTGGAATGCCGCGTGGGCTTCCGGCCTTGGGCTGCTCTGGATGATAGGTCGGATTGCATATTTCGTAGGGTATCGCACCGCGCCCTTGAAGCGCTATCCCGGCTTCTTCGTCCAGTCGATTGCAGCCTTCGCGCTGCTTTTTGGCGCTCTGGGCCGGATCATCTATCTGATGCTCTAGGCGCTCCCCAGCCGCGGGAGAACGGCACGGTACCTCATAAGCGGAGATAGGGCGCACTCCCTCCGATCGGTGTCGGGTCGGTAATATTGCTGGACGCGTTCGAGGGGCGCCAAATGCTCATCGCCTCCTATTACATGTGGTTCGACGGCCGGCCGGCAGCCGAGCAATGAGGGGTGTACCTTCTTCACGACGCAGGTGGCCCATTCGCGGGCTCGCGACACCCTCGCCGCCGAACGCTGGCGGTTGCCCTGGCTGGCGGTTGAGAAGAATTATGCCTTTGAAGGGCTGAAGGGCCGCGTGAGCCTGCTCGACCGCAAAGCTGCCAACGACAAACGCAGTGCCCCGAAACGGACCTACATGGAACTGGCGCACCCGACAGGATTCGAACCTGTGACCTCTGCCTTCGGAGGGCAGCGCTCTATCCAGCTGAGCTACGGGTGCTTTCCGGAATCCGGAAAACGAACCAGCCGGTGAACCGGCAAGTCACGGCTTCTTAGCGGAAGCGGGCGCGGGCTTCAACGGGCAATTGGCGATTGGCGTAGCGACTTGGGCCGGGTGCGTCCAGGCTGCGGCCTACGAGGTTCCCGCCCCCGCCTTCACCGTCCGCCTTCCACGCACCGCCCGCTTCGGCTTCTTGGCGCCCGCCAGTTCGTGCATCGCGTCCAGCTGCATCTGCTGCATTTCGGCGAGCCGCGTCCATTGGCGCGAGATGAGGTAGTCGAGCTTTTCGTGCAGATGGCGCACTTCGAGCTCGGCCTTGAGGTTGACGCGGTAGTCGTTGAAGGAGCGCAGGCGGTCCTTGGACTCCTGCCGCCGCTGGCTCATCATGATGATCGGCGCCTGGATGGCGGCAATGCAGGAGAGCAGCAGGTTGAGCAGGATGAAGGGGTAGGGATCGAAGGCGCTCGACATGCCGGCGACCAGATTGATGCCGATCCACACCAGCAGCACGCTACCAAACGAGATCAGGAACCACCAACTGCCGCCGAAGGCCGCCATGTTGTCGGAGACGCGGTCGGCGAAGGTGCGGTGCTCCTCGAATTCTTCTTCCGAGTTTTCGGAAATCGTGTCCTGCCTGGCGATCGATTCGACCACCTGACGGTCGAGCTCGGAGAATTCGCCGTGCTCCTGCTGCAGCAGCTCCTCCATATAGCGCATGCGGTAGCGGCCGAGCTCGGCGCGGCTGATGCGGGCGCCGGCCGGCAGGTCGGGATGGTCCGAGCGGATGCGGTCGGCGAGGCTCGGGCGCAGCGTGTCGATGCGCACCAGATCGCGCTTGCGGAATTTGCGGCCCGATATCGCCGACGGCTTTTTCTTCGGCTTGCCACGGTGGGCGCCGGGGCCTGCCGGTTCGGAGTCCGGCACTTCGGGCGTGTCGAAGTGTTCGTCCGATACCGGATCGGCCTCCAGCTCACCGACGATCGGCGCCTCGAAATACTCGCCGCCGTCATCGTTCTGATTGTCTGCCGCCTGTTCGGACGTTTTGGGGACGGTGCTCATGGTGGGCTCCTGAGGGTGCTGGGCGACGATAGACAGAGGTGGCGGCGCATAGCCAGCGCCGGGCACGGATTTCGCAGGCCGGACAAGTGTTTTTGATCGGAGAGGCGATGTGGCTGACGGCGGCTCGCCCCTCAGGGAGGGTGGAGACGTTCGAAATTGGCCGGAGCGGGAAGAACTTGCCCGATGTTTGCGCCAATCACCCCCCTCTGTCCTGCCGGACATCTCCCCCTCAAGGGGGGAGATTGGCTGTTGTCCCGGCTTTCGCCAATTTCCACCGTCACAGGAGTGAGCGGAGCGCCGAAGCTGCCAATCTCCCCCCTTGCGGGGGTTGAGGAGCGGTCCGCGCAGCGGGCGGAAAGCCAATTGCTTGGCTTTCCGAGCGACGAACATCCGGCAGGACAGAGGAGGGCGCTGTCCCGCCAACGTGCACAAGGTTCTGCAGGGCGGCGGGCAACAAAAAACCCGCCTTGCGGGCGGGTCACGTTTCCAGTCGATCAATTGGCGCGACTCAGCACCATACCGAAAATAGTAGCATAGCTGCCCTCAGGGTCAAGAAAAAATTCCTATCGATATCCATCCCCGCGCAGCCAAGCGCGATGCTTGCTACCGGCAGCTCGCCCTTCGCAGGCTCAGGGCGTTCGTCGTTCAAAAAGCCAAGCAATTGGCTTTTTGTCCGCTACGCGGACCACTCCTCACTGTTCCGCGAACATCAGCCTGGTCTTGGCGCCGTCCGTGGTCGGCGACAGGCTGCGCTGGATCAGCGCTTCGACATGGTCGTTGCGCTGGCGGGCTGAGTCGGCGCCCATCACCACGACGATCAAATTGCGGCCGTCGGCATTGTAGGAGGTGACGATGTTGAAGCCGGACGCCCTGATGTAGCCGGTCTTGATGCCGTCGACGCCGCGCACGCGGCCGAGCATGTCGTTGTGGCCGCGCACCAGCCGGCCGCGGAACATGAAGTCGCTTTCGGAGAAATAGTGGAACTGCTGGGGAAAGCGCTGATGCAGCGCCATGCCGAGCACCGCCATGTCGCGCGCCGTCGTCATCTGGCCATCGTCGGGCAGGCCCGACGCGTTGCGGAAGGTCGTGCTGGTCATGCCGAGCTGGCGCGCCTTGGATGTCATCATGGCGGCGAACTGATCCTCCGAGCCGCCGAGATATTCGCCGACCGCCACCGCCACGTCATTGGCCGATTTGACGACGATGGCGCGGATCGCGGAATCGACGTCGATGCTCTCGCCGCGCCGGAAGCGCATCTTGGTCGGCGGCTGCGAGGCGGCATGGTCCGACACCGGGATCTGCGTCTGCTTGCTGACGCGGCCGGACTCCAGCGCCTCGAACAAAAGATACAGCGTCATCATCTTGGTCAGCGAGGCGGGGTAGCGCTGCGCCGTCGAGCTGACCTCGAACAGCTGCTTGCCGGTCCTGGCGTCAACCACGATGGCCGCATATTTCTGCGCCGGCGCGGGCACGGCCAGCACGCTGTCGGGCGGCGTCGTGGCGCAGCCGGCCAGCAGCACCAGCAGGGCTAGTGCCGCAAAAACTCTCTGGATGAGCGGAAAGGGACGCAGGTAGGACAAGGGCTGGACTGTTCTGGGTCGGCTGTTGCTGAGATGAGACGACGCTAACGTAACGCGGCTGTTGCGTCCATTTGGTTAATGCCGGTTAGCCCCAGGATTGTCGAGCCTCGCAAGCTTGGCATCCGCCCCGAAAACGCCGGTTTTCCCGTGTCTTTGCTTGCCAAGGCCGCGTTTCCCGTGGGAAGGGGCGTGGTATCGAGGGCTTGGGGGCTTGGCATGACGAACATCGGGGCCGGGGGCGCTGCGCCCTCGCTTATCAGGGCATCACTCAGCCGCACCGGCAAATGGGCTGGCAGCGTCGCCTTTGTCGGGGGTGCCGTATCCGACATCCTCAATCCGCTGGCGCCGTTCGCCGCCTATATCGCGCTGGTCGCCGCGGTGGCCGCAATCATCATCGCCATTGCCATCGTGCTCCGGCTGGTGCTGGCGGCCAAGGCGCTGCCGGCCTTGATCTTCGCCACCAGTGCGGCGGCCGTCGCCGGCGGCGTCTACGGCCTGCAGCAGCAGACCAACGCCCAGCATGGGGTGATCGCCAGCCTGGTGCCGGCCATTGCCGGGCTGCAGCAGTCGATGGGCATCGTTACCGAGAAAGTTGCGAAGATCGAGCAGACCGTCACGCAGACGCAAAAGACGGTCGACGCGGTCAAGCAGTCGACCGACACGGCGGCGAAAAAGACCGACGAGATCGCGTCCGTCCAGCAGCAGCAGACTGAGCAGACGGCGGAAGTGCAGAAGACCACCGACGAGGTGAAGAAGGAGACCGAGACGCTGGTCGCCGGCCAGGCGCAGCAGCAGGCCCAGACCGAGAAGCTGCAGGCGACGACGCAGCAGATCGCCGCCTCGATCGACATCATCGCCAAGGGCTTTGCCGCCCTTGCCGCGCAGGGCGGGGCGATCGCCGAGCCGAAGCGGCCGGACGAGTTCTACCACAATGCCCGCGTCTACGAGTTGTCCGGCGACATGCTGAATGCGCGGCGCTCCTACCTCGCCTTTGCCGGCTTCGACGTCGACGCCATCGATCCCTACACGCGCTTTGCCGCGCTGCTTCGGGTGCAGGACGGCAAGGCCGGCGCGCGCGAGGTGTTCGGCGCGCTTGCCGACAAGGGCAAGGCGCTGTCGATCAAGCTGGTGCATATCCAGCAGTTCGACGACGCCCAGCGCCTCGACAAGCTCAACGTCTTCATATCAGCCAATCCAGATTTCGCGCCGGCCTATTTCCTGTTGGCGCAGGAGTTTTCCGAAGACCGCCTCGGCGCCCAGACGCTGGCCGACAAGCGCAACGAGGCCAAGGCGCTGACCAAGTTCACGTCCTACGAAAAGGATGGCGGGTTGCTCAAATATTTCGTCGACCAGACGCAGTTGGCCGACTGGCTGGACCGCAGCCGCAGCCGGCTGGCGGCGCTTGGCGACGTGCTCGACCCCGCCCGCTTCGTGCCTTCGCTGACGCCGATGCGCTCCAACCAGGGCTGGTCGATGACCATCTCGCTGCCCGAGCCGGCGACCGCCATCTCCTGGCGCATGGGCGACAGCGGTCCTTTCACCGACACCGGTTTCCTGGCCATGAACGACCAGACCACCGGCAAGCCGATGGCCAATCCGAGCTTCGAGATACCCGACAGCACCGTGGCGGGGATCATTGCGATCAAATATCTCGACATCAGGGGCCGCGAGACCGGCCCGTTCGACATCCGCTTCGACCCCGAGACAGCGCTTCAGCAAGGCAACAAGCAGATCCTCGACCAGTTCTGGACCTCGTGGATCGCCTTCGATGCCAGCGGCAACCACGGCCTGGTCTATTTCACCCAGATGCTGTCCTACCGCTGCGCCATCAAACAGGTGCATTACAGCCTGAACGGCGCGGCCCTCGACAAGGAGATCAAGATGCCGCCTTGCGACAAGAAGGACCCCTACGCCATCCCCTACGATTACCAGCCCTATTTCAAGGTCGCCGACAGCGTGAAATCGATGTCGGTGCAGGTTACCTACACCGACGACACCAAGTCGCCGGTGCGGGAATACAAGCGACAGTAGCTCACCCTCCCCTTGTGGGGAAGGTGAAGGTGCGCGATGCAAAATGCCTGTCGCGGCGCTTGCGCAACCGCCGCCGAACGGTTCAGTTTGCGCCTTCAGAATCGGTGACAGCGCAATGACCATCCACACCATCAAGGCCAGAGGCATTTCGGTTTCGCTCGACCTCACGGTCGGCCACATCGCCGACATGGTCGTCGAGGCTGGCGGGCGGCAGCTGAAGCCGCTGCATCGCGCGCCCTGGGTCGATGCGAACGAGACGCTGCCGAAAGACCTGCCGGAAGGCACGGTTCGGCTGTCCGGCGATTTCCTCTGCGCGCCGTTTTCGCGCAGCGATGTCGAGGAAGCGCCGCTGCATGGCTGGACGGCCAACAGCGCCTGGGATGTCGTCGAAAGTGTCGCGACCGACGATGGCTGGCGCGCCGTCTATCGCCTGCGGCACGAGGTGATGGGCGCTTCGGTCGACAAGATCCTGACGCTGCGCGACGGCCATCCCTTCCTCTACCAGGAGCATGTATTTTCCGGCGGCAATGGTGCGATCTCGGTCGCCCATCACCCGATGACGGCCATGACCGGCGGCGGCAGGCTGGCCTTTTCGCCGAAGCGTTTTGCCGCGACGCTGGACGATCCGCTGGAGCCCGATCCCGCACGCGGCCGCTTCATGCTCGCCTATCCGGCGCGCTCCGCCGATCTCGGCCATTTTCCCGCCGCCGGCGGCGGCACGCTCGACCTGACGGAATACCGCATGGATGACCGCCGCGAGGATTTCATCACGCTGGTCGAAGCCGACCATGGCGGGCCGGGATGGACCGCGCTTGCACGACAGGCCGAGGACGATCTGGTGCTGGTGCTGAAGAACCCGGCCGAACTGCCAATCACCATGCTGTGGTTCAGCAATGGCGGGCGCGACTACGCCCCATGGAGCGGCCGCCACCTTGGCGTGCTCGGCATCGAGGATGGCCGCGCTGCCGTCGGCCATGCCGCCTCGATCGGCGACAACTGGCTGAAGCGCGAAGGGGTGGCGACCGCTTTTGCGCTGGGCGAAGGCCAAAGCGTGTCTTTTCGCCACGTCATCGGCGTCCTGCCGCTGTCGGGCGGCGAGCCGCCGCGGGACGTCACGACGGCGGATGGCCGCATGCGGCTGCATGCCGGCGGTTCGACGCGGGAGGTTCCCTTCGACAGCGATTTCCTGCGCATCGGCCAGCCGCTGGCCTCGTAGGTGTGATTGCGCGGCCGCAGGGTTTGAAATTTCCGTGAACTGTCGCCAAGATGTGGCCGAAATCATCATGCGGAACATGGTGGATCTGAAGCTCTGCCAGAGAGGCTCTCATGTCCGAAATCGCCCATCTCGCCGCCACCATCTTCAAACGCGCCGGCAAGGCAAACCGCTTCATCGTCGCCATTGCCGGTCCACCGGGCGCCGGCAAGTCGACGCTGTCGGCAAGGCTGCATGAACTGCTGCCCGAAGGGGCAGCGGAGGTCGTACCGATGGACGGCTTCCACTATGACGACGCCGTGCTCGAGCGGCGCGGTCTGCGCGCGCGCAAGGGCGCGCCGGAAACCTTCGACTTTGCCGGTTTTGAGGCCTTGCTGAAGCGTATCCGTGCCGGTGAACCCGACATCGCCATTCCGGTCTTCGACCGCAACATGGAACTGTCGCGCGCCGCAGCCTCGATCGTCGCCACAGAAACCAAGTTCATCCTGGTCGAAGGCAATTACCTGCTGCTCGACGAAGAGCCGTGGTCGCGGCTGGCGCCGCTGTTCGATTTCTCGATCTTCGTCGACGTGCCGCGCAACGAGCTCGAGCGCCGCCTGATGGAGCGCTGGCACGAGCATGGCCGCTCCGATGAAGATGCGCGCGCCTGGATCGCTTCCAACGACCTGCCCAACATCGAGCGCGTGCTCGCGCGGCGCAGTGCCGCCGATCTGGTGATCGGCCTTTCCGCTTGATTCGACGGATTGTGCAAGGGGAACTTTAAGACTTTCAGGCCGTTATCCCGACACGACAATTGTGCCAAAAGAGGGATTCGGTCCAATGGCAACCAAGGCAAAAAAGCCTGCGCCCGCCAAGGGCAAGGCGACCCAATCCAAAACCGGCGCCGGCCCGGCAATGACAGGCCGTTCGAAGGACGCCAAGCCGGCTTTCGGCAAGGCAGCGCCGAAGAAAGTGGTGCCGGCCGCAGCGAAAGCCGCGCCAAAAGCCGCAAAGCCGAAGAAGCCCGCGAGTTCCAGCGACTCCTTGGGCGGCAGTGCGATGCGCACGGCCAAGGCCACAGCCAACGTCGCTGCCGGCGCGGTCATGGTCGCCGCCCGAGGTGCTGCGTCGCTCGCCGCTTCCGTCATGGGCAAAGGCGGTTCGAAAGCCAAAGCGAAGGCGAAATAGCCGCGCTTCGGAGGCTGGTTTTTCTATCCCTTGGCCGGGATGGTCAGGCCTTTTTGCACCGCCGGCCGCGCCAGGCCGCGCTCCAGCCATGTTCCCAGATGGGCGAAATCGTCAAAGCCGACGAGTTCGCGTGCTTCGTAGAATCCGATCAGGTTGCGCACCCAACCGAGCAGCGAGATGTCGGCGATGGTGTAGTCATTGCCCATGATCCACTTGCGCCCCTTCAGCCGGCCGTCGAGCACGCCGAGCAGTCGCTTTGACTCGTCGCGATAGCGCTCCAGAGGGCGTTTGTCGGCGATTTCGCGGCCGGCGAATTTGTGGAAGAAGCCGACCTGGCCGAACATTGGCCCGACCGAGGCCATCTGGAAGAACACCCACTGGATGGTCTCGTAGCGGCGCGCGCCATCAATGGGCATGAGCAGGCCGGTCTTTTCAGCAAGGTAGAGCAGGATGGCGCCGGATTCGAACAGGCCGATCGGCTGGCCGTCCGGGCCGTTGGGATCGATGATCGCCGGTATCTTGCCGTTGGGATTGAGCGACAGGAATTCCGGTGTCCAGCTTTCGTTCTGGCCGATGTTGACCCAATGCGGCTCGTAAGGAAGGCCGAGTTCCTCCAGGGCGATCGATATCTTCACCCCGTTCGGCGTTGTCGCCGAATAGAGCTGGAGCTGGTCCGGATGCTTGGCCGGCCAACGCGTTGCGATCGGAAAGGCGGACAGGTCTGCCATGGAAACTCCTGGATGAGGATTCGCGCCGAGCGGCGCGGTTTTGGCGGGTCGGCCAAGGATTAGACGCGGCGCACGGCACGATCAATATGGCGGCGAAGGGTTTCATCGTGCACGGACAGTCAACGGAATGGCCTGCCTGGGGCAGATCCGCCCGCCCCTTAGATCAGGCAGCCTTGAAGGCCAGCACGGCATTGGTGCCGCCGAACGCGAAGCCGTTGCTGATCGCGGCGCGCACCTTGCGCTCGCGCGGCACATTCGGCGTGACGTCGAGGTCGCAATCGGGATCGGCCTCACGAAAATTGGCCGTCGGCGGCACGATGCCTTCGCGGATCGCCATCACGCAGGCGATCATCTCCAGCGCACCCGATGCGCCGAGGCAATGGGCGTGCATCGACTTGGTCGACGACACCGAAAGCTTGTAGGCATGGTCGCCGAAGACGCGCTTGATCGCTGCCGTCTCGATCTGGTCGTTGGCCTTGGTGCCGGTGCCATGGGCATTGAGGTAGTCGACATCCTCGGGATTGAAGCCGGCATCGGCCAGGCAGGCGCGCATGGCCGCCGTCGGCCCTTCGACGGTCGGCGCGACAATGTCGGAGGCGTCGGCGGAGAGGCCGGCGCCGGCGACCTCGGCAAGGATGGTGGCGCCGCGCGCCATGGCGTGCTCATACGTCTCCAGGACCGCCATGCCGGCGCCCTCGCCGAGTGACAGTCCCTGGCGGTCGGCCGAGAATGGCCGGCAGGTGTCGGGCGCCAGCACGCGCAGTGCTTCCCAGCCCTTCAGGATGCCCCAGACCAGCGGCGCATCGGTGCCGCCGGCGACCATCACATCGGCGCGGCCAAGTCTGATCTGGTCGACAGCCGAGGCGATGGCGTGGTTGGACGACGAACAGGCCGAGGTGACGCCGAAGACCGGGCCGCGCAGGCCCAGATTCATGCTGACATGGCCAGAGGCCGCGCTTGGCATGACCTTTGGCACGGTGAAGATGCCAGCGCGGTTCTTGCCCTCGACCAGTATGGCGCGATAGCTCTCTTCGATCGCCTCCCAGCCGCAGACGCCGACGCCGACGACGGTGCCCATCCGATAGGTGGTGGCTTCAGTCGAGACCAGGCCGGCGTGCTGCATGGCTTCCCTGGCTGCGATCGTCGCCAGCAGGCTGAAGCGGTCCATCGACACGGTCTGCTTGCGGTCGATGCCGTGATCGGGAAGCGTCTTGATTTCGCAGCCGACCTTGACCTTCAGATCATGCAGTTGGGGACTTGTGATCTGGCCGATGGCCGAGCGGCCGGCGCGCATCTCGTTCCAGATCGCGGGCGCGCTGGTGCCGAGCCCGCAAATGCCGCCCATGCCGGTGATGACAACGCGCTGCCGCATTCAGTTCAGGCTTTTTTCGCGATCAGCGCGCGCACAGCTTCGACCATGTCGCCGACGTTCTTCAGATTGCTCCAGGCGTCGACCGTGTTCATCTCGATCTCGATGCCATACTCTTCCTCAAGATCGAAGATAATCTCCGTCAGCTCGAGCGAATGGATGCCAAGCGAGGTCAATTCGGTGGTGGTGGTGATTTCTTCGCCGCCCGGCTCGGCATGAGCCTTGATCTTCGCGATGATATCCGTTGCCAGCTGGTCGGCCATTCGGTTCCTTCCCCACTATCTCGCGTTTCCCGACGCCGACTGAGCAGCGCCCCTTTTTCTCCTGGTATCAAGCCGCCGTCGTCGTTTAATACCCCCGCCAAGCGCAGCATGACCGTACCAAGGTGGTTCCCTCTATAGAAACCGAAACGTTGTCAAGCAACAAGCTATATCGAACTCCATATCGACAAAGCCGCCGGAGTGCTTAACGTGCAGGCATGGATATGGGCGAACATGGCGGGATTTCGACGCAGCGCGTTGCGGGCGTGGCGCGGCTTTCCTGCGCGCTTGGCGAGGGCCGCACGCGCCTGCGGCGCCTCTATCAGGACGGCGCCGCCAAGATAAGAATGCCGGCCGTCTCGGCCGATCCGCTCGAAGCGGTGCTGATCAACACCGCCGGCGGAATGACGGGCGGCGACCGTATCGCCTGGGACGTGGATGTCGGCGCGGCCGCTTCGGCATCGATCACCACGCAGGCCTGCGAGAAGATCTACCGGGCGGCATCCGACCATGCCGAAGTGCGGGTCAATTTGTCGGTAGGCGAAAACGGCCGCATCGCCTGGCTGCCGCAGGAAACCATCGTCTTCGACAGGGCGGCCTTTGCCCGTACGCTCAACGTCGAGCTTGCCGTCGGCGCCGAGGCGCTGGTGCTGGAAGCCGCCGTCTTCGGCCGCCTGGCGATGGGCGAACGCGCCACGCAGGGCAACTTCCATGACCGCTGGCGTGTGCGTCAGGATGGCGCCCTCGTTCATGCCGAGGATTTCCGCATCGGGCCCGATATCGCCGCAACGCTCGATCGCCCGGCGGTTGCCGGCGGCGCGATCGCGGTGGCGACATTGCTTCTGGTGTCGCCGCGCGCCGAAGCCCTGCTCGATCCGGTTCTGGAGATCGTCGGCGACCAGGGCAGCGCCAGCGCCTGGTGCGTGAAGAAATCTGGCAAGCTTCTTGCGAGGCTCTACGCCGGGGATGGCTACCGACTGCGCCAGCGGCTGGTTCCACTCGTCGAATTGCTCAACGGAAGGGCGGGGTTGCCCAAATTATGGTCACTATAGGCCTGCCTCTACCAATCCAGGGAAACGCATGAACCTGACGCCGAGGGAAAAGGACAAGCTGCTGATCGCCATGGCGGCGATGGTGGCGCGCAAGCGGCTCGAACGCGGCGTCAAGCTCAACCATCCGGAAGCGATTGCGCTGATCACCGATTTCGTCGTCGAAGGCGCCCGCGACGGCCGTCCGGTCGCCGAACTGATGGAAGCCGGCGCTCATGTCGTCAGCCGCGCGCAAGTCATGGAAGGCATCGCCGAGATGATCCATGACGTGCAGGTCGAGGCGACGTTTCCCGACGGCACCAAGCTGGTGACCGTGCACGAACCGATCCGTTGAGGAGGACAGGATGCTGGAGCTGCGTCCCAACTGCGAATGCTGCGACAAGGACCTGCCGCCCGAGGCGACGGATGCGCTGATCTGCACCTTCGAGTGCACCTTTTGCGCCGGATGCGTGGAACAGGTGTTGGGCGGCATCTGCCCCAATTGCGGTGGTGGTTTTTCGGCGCGGCCGATCCGCCCGGCAGCGATGCTGAAGAAATATCCTGCGTCGAGCAAACGCGTACTCAAGGCCGAAGGCTGCGGCCCCCGCAAGGCGGCGTGAACACCAGACCGAGCAAAACGAAAGGCAAACAGAATGATATCCGCCAAACGCCTCTGCCTGTCGGCGATCCTGCTGCTGGCCGCCGCCCTGCCGGCCTATGCCCATGTCGGCCTGGGCACCACCTCCTCCTTCACGGCCGGCTTCATGCACCCGCTCTCCGGCCTCGATCACATGACGGTGATGATCGCGGTCGGGCTGTGGGCGGCGCTCAAGGGCGGCAAGGCGGTTCTTGCCTGGCCGGCTGCCTTTGTCGGCGTCATGGTGGTCGGCGGCGCGCTGGGCATGCTGCATATGCCGCTGCCCTTCGTCGAACCGGGCATACTGGCATCGGTCGTGACACTCGGACTGCTGGTGGCGCTGGCGATCGATCTGCCGGTCTCGGCCGGCGTCGCCATCATCGGCCTGTTCGCACTTTTCCACGGCCACGCGCATGGCACCGAGGTGCCGGAGAATGCCGGCGGGCTTGAATACATGGCCGGCTTTGCCACCGCCACGCTGTTGCTGCATGCCACCGGCATCGCCACCGGTCTCGGTCTCGGCATCCGGTTTCGTGGCCTGGCCCGCGCTGCCGGTGCCGCCTGCGCGGCGATCGGCATCGGTCTCGCCTTCGGCATCGTGTGAGGGTGACCATGATCCCCGGTGAAATCATCACGGTGGGCGGCGACATCGAGCTCAACAAGGGCCTGCAGACCGTCACCCTGAAAGTCGCCAACAGCGGCGACCGGCCGATCCAGGTCGGCAGCCACTACCATTTCTTCGAGACCAATGAGGGGCTGAAATTCGACCGTGAGCGCGCCAGGGGCATGCGCCTCGACATTGCCGCGGGCACGGCCATGCGCTTCGAGCCGGGCCAGGAGCGCGACGTCACGCTGGTGCCGCTCGGCGGCAAGCGCGAGGTCTACGGATTTCAGCAGAAGGTGATGGGCAAGCTGTGAGATCTTCCGGCGCGCTCAGCTCAGTTCGATGGCTTGGCCGCGGCGTAGATGACGATCTTTCCGGGATTGTCGAATTCGACGGCGAGGACATCCTGCGCCTGCACGCGCCGCGATTCGATGGCGTTGAACAGCAGCGCGTTGGCCTCGATCTCCTTGCGCAGCTCCGTAATGTCGTCCTGATGCTGCTTGACCTTGGCCTCGATCTCCGGCGGCGGGCCGCCTTCGCTGCGCGCGGCATCGGTGAGGAACACGATGTCGACCTTGTCGAGCTTGGATGTCTTGCGCACCGTGCCGATGTTTTCACGCGTGCGGTCGATCGCCGTGTTGACGTTGCCGGCCTCAGTGTTGGCCTTGGCCTCTTCCTGCTTGACCTGCGAGCCGACGATGCGATTGACGGTCTCCGTGCTTTCCAGTCCTTGCGCCTTCAGTCCGGCAGCAGCACCAGCCGCCGCCAGGAACGTCATGGCGGCGACTGCCTGCATTCTGGTCGAGAAAGAAGTGATCGCCATCGCTCGCTCCTGAGAGAAATCGTTTCGGGGCGCGGGTTAGCGCGAAAAGAACAAAACGAATCCCGCCCGGCGAAGGTTCCTTTCCCGATGCGGCCGGCCGGCCGGATGCCGGCCCGCCATGCCGTGGCGTCAGCTCGCCTTCTTGGTGATCAGGGTCAGTGCGCCATTGGGTTCCATACTGGCTGCGACCACCTGCGCCGAGGTCATTCCCTTGGCCTCGAGCGCCGACTTGACCTTGGGTGTGGCGTCGATCGAGCTGCGCAGTTTCTTCAAGCCGTCATCGCCGCGCTGGGCGATCACCTGGTTGACCTGCGTCTGGGTGTCCTTTGGCAACTCGGTGATGTCGACGATGTTGACGCTCTGGATCGTCGGCACCGCGGGCTGAGCCTGGGGCGTGGCTGGAGCAGGCGTTGCCGGCGCCGGAGCGGGCTGTGGCGCGGGTTGCTCCTGGGCACTGGCGGCGCCCGCCAGCATCAGGCTGGCGGCGGCGGCAAGAACTATCGTTTTGCGCATGGATTTTCCTTTCCATCGATTGGCAAACGGTCGGTCTGGGGTGACGCCCTAACCTCAACCGCCAAATGGGATCAGAAGGTGTCGCCCAGCAGGTCATTGCGTGACCATAGGATGGCAGCAATGTGCAGCCGCGCTTCAATCCAACCGCATTTCGGCAAACCGCATTTCGGGAGCAATCGCTGATGGCCAGAATTACCCGCGCCGCCTACGCGCAGATGTACGGCCCGACGGTCGGCGACAGAGTACGGCTTGCCGACACCGAACTGTTCATCGAGGTCGAGAAGGATCTCACCATCCATGGCGAAGAGGTGAAATTCGGCGGCGGCAAGGTGATCCGCGACGGCATGGGCCAGAGCCAGGTTTCCAGGGCGCAAGGCGCCGTCGATACCGTGATCACCAACGCGCTGGTGATCGATGCCAGTGCAGGCATCTTCAAGGCCGATGTCGGGCTTCGCGACGGGCGCATCGCGGCCATCGGCAAGGCCGGCAATCCGGACACGCAGGATGGCGTCACCATCATCATCGGCCCCGGCACCGAGATCATCGCCGGCGAAGGCAAGATCCTGACATCAGGCGGCTTCGACGCGCATATCCACTTCATCTGCCCGCAGCAGATCGAGGAAGCGCTGATGTCAGGCATCACCACCATGCTCGGCGGCGGCACGGGCCCGGCGCACGGCACGCTGGCCACCACCTGCACGCCGGGGCCATGGCACATGGCCCGCATGATCCAGTCCTTCGACGCCTTTCCGATGAACATCGGCCTGTCGGGCAAGGGCAATGCCTCGCTGCCCGCCGCGCTCGAGGAAATGGTGCTGGGCGGCGCCTGCTCGCTGAAGCTGCACGAGGACTGGGGCACGACGCCGGCGGCCATCGATTGCTGCCTGTCGGTCGCCGACGATTACGACGTGCAGGTGATGATCCACACCGACACACTGAACGAATCCGGCTTTGTCGAGAACACGGTCGCCGCCATCAAGGGCCGCACCATCCACGCCTTCCACACCGAGGGCGCCGGCGGCGGCCACGCGCCCGACATCATCAAGGTCTGCGGCCTGCCCAACGTCATCCCGTCCTCGACCAATCCGACGCGGCCCTACACGGTCAACACGCTGGCCGAGCATCTCGACATGCTGATGGTCTGCCATCATCTGTCGCCGTCGATCCCCGAAGACATCGCCTTTGCCGAAAGCCGCATCCGCAAGGAGACCATCGCGGCGGAAGACATTTTGCACGACATCGGCGCCTTCTCGATCATCTCGTCGGATTCGCAGGCCATGGGCCGCGTCGGCGAAGTCGCGATCCGGACCTGGCAGACCGCCGACAAGATGAAACGCCAGCGCGGCTCGCTGCCGCAGGAGACCGGCAACAACGACAATTTCCGCGTCCGCCGCTACATCGCCAAATACACGATCAACCCGGCCATCGCGCATGGGCTGTCGAAAGACATCGGCTCGATCGCGGTTGGCAAACGCGCCGACCTGGTGCTGTGGAACCCGGCCTTCTTCGGCGTCAAGCCGGACATGGTGCTGATCGGCGGCATGATCGCCGCAGCCCCGATGGGCGACCCCAACGCCTCGATCCCGACGCCGCAGCCGATGCATTACCGGCCGATGTTCGGCGCCTATGGCAAGGCCAGGACCAACTCGTCGGTGACGTTCGTTTCCAAGGCAGCGCTCGAGTCGGGACTGCATGGCAGGCTCGGTGTCGACAAGCAGTTCGTCGCCGTCGAAAACACCCGCGGCGGCATCGGCAAGCATTCGATGGTGCTCAACGACGCCACGCCGCATGTCGAGGTCGATCCGGAAACCTACGAGGTGCGCGCCGACGGCGAGTTGCTGACCTGCGAGCCGGCGACGGTGCTGCCGATGGCGCAACGGTATTTTCTGTTTTGAAGCGGCGCTTCCACCGGGCGAGCATTATCCGTTGCAGCCCTTGGTGGAAGGCAGCACTATGCGGCCAACCAACAGCTGCATTGTGATCGAGCATGACCACCGAAATCGCTTCCGCCCACGACATCTTCCCGCACATCCGCATCGTCATGGGCATGGTGATCGGGCTTGGTGTCGCCCGCCTGCTGTCGGGGGTGGCGCGCATCGTCCAGCATCCCGGCCAGTACAAGCTCTATACCGTGCATCTGGCCTGGGTCGTCTCGGTGCTCCTGATGCTGGTGCATTTCTGGTGGTGGGAGTTCGGCCTCTACGCCGTCGAGATCTGGACCTTCGGCAAATATTTGTTCATCATTTTCTACGCGATCACGCTGTTCCTGCTGTGCGCGCTTTTGTTTCCCGATTCGATGCTGGACTACACCAGCTACGAGGATTTCTTCTATTCGCGGCGGGCGTGGTTCTTCGGCCTGCTGGCGGCGACCTATCTGCTCGACGTGGTCGACACGCTGCTGAAGGGGCCGGAGCATTTCGCCCGCTTCGGCAGCGAGTATCTGTTCCGCACGCCCGTCTTCGTCGCGCTCTGCATCATCGCGATCCTGGTGCGCGACCGCCGCTTCCACATCGCCTTTGTCACGGCGGCGCTTATCTACCAGATATCGTTCATCCTGCGGCTCTTCGACACCATCGTCTGAACGAACGCGATGGTCTAGCTTTGTTGGGGAAAGGCAGGGTTCGACATGTACAAGGCCATTGGATCGCGCGTGTGCGGGCACAAGCAAATGGGAAATCCATGAAATGAAACTCAACCTCAACACCGACTTCACCAAATTCCCGCGCGTCGTCTCGGTGCTGTCCGCCGGCGCTGCCGGAACCACCCTACCGTCCGGCCGGGCCATTCTCGCCCATGACGAGCGGCATCTGCGCCGCCGGGCCATCGAACTTGCCGACGGCAGCAAGGTGCTGGTCGACCTGCCCGAACCCGTCGCCTTGAAC
>NZ_RZPF01000179.1:0-9720 GCF_004022735.1 Mesorhizobium sp. M7A.F.Ca.AU.001.01.1.1 | reverse complement strand
GCGCAGACGCATCAGCCCGTGTTCGTCGAATTCCCAGTTCTCGTTGCCGTAGCTGCGGAACCATGAACCGCTGTCGTCGTGCCATTCATAGGCGAAACGCACGGCGATGCGGTTGCCGTGGAAGGCCCAGACCTCCTTGATCAGCCGGTAGTCGAGCTCGCGGCTCCATTTGCGCGTCAGGAAGGCCTGGATGGCGTCGCGGCCTTGCAGGAATTCGGCGCGGTTGCGCCAGCGGCTGTCCTTTGTATAGGCGAGCGCGACCCGCGCTGGATCGCGTGAATTCCAGGCATCCTCGGCCATGCGCGCCTTCTGCGCTGCGGTCTCGGCGGTAAACGGCGGCAGCGGCGGGCGGGCTTCGGACATGGCAACTCCTGTGCGAGGCCATGCTGCAGGCAGGGCCGACAGACTGGAATATAAGCCTTCCATCATTCAAAGGCAGGTGGCATATTCGTAACTTGTCCTTCCATTTTTCGGAAGAAGCTATGGATCGTCTCGAGGCCATGTCGCTCTTTGTCGCCGCGGTGGACGCCGGCAGCCTTTCCGCGGCCAGCCGCCGTTTCGGCATTCCGCTGGCGACGGTCAGCCGCAAGATTTCCGATCTCGAGCGCCATCTGAACACACGCCTCCTGAATCGTTCGACGCGACGGCTGACACCGACCGATGCCGGCCAGGCCTATCTTGCCGCCTGCCGCCGCATCCTGGACGACGTCGGCGAGGCCGAACGCACGGCCGCCGGCGAATACAGTGTTCCGACCGGCGAACTGGCCATCACCGCGCCGGTCGTCTTTGGCCGCCTGCACGTGCTGCCGGTCGTCACCGGCTTTCTCGCCGCCTATCCCGACGTGGACATCCGCCTGACATTGGCCGATCGCATAACCCAGCTGGTCGAGGACCATTTCGATCTCGCCATCCGCATCGGCCGATTGCCCGATTCGAGCCTGGTCGCCATCGGCGTCGGCGCGATCCGCCGCGTCGTCTGCGCCAGCCCGGCCTATCTGGCCGAACACGGCACGCCAACGACCCCGGAGGATCTGGAAACACACGATTGCATCACCTTCGAGGGGCTCGCCTCCGCCGCCAGTTGGAGCTTCATCAAGGGCAAGGCCGAAATCCCGGTTCGGGTCCGCTCGCGGCTTCAGGTCAACACCGCCGAAGCGGCCATCGATGCCGCGATTGCCGGCGTCGGGCTGACGCGTGTGCTTTCCTACCAGATCGAAGCCGCGCTGCGGTCCGGCGCGCTGCGCGTCCTGCTGCAGGAATTCGAGCCGGCGCCATGGCCGGTAAGCCTGGTGCATGCGGGCCACGGCCTGCTGCCGGTCAAGCTGCGCGCCTTCCTCGATTTTGCCGCTCCGCGCCTGAAGGCGCGGCTGGCGCGGCTGATGTAGCGGAACCAGGCCAACCCATCGGTGGCCGTTCTTCGTCGCCACCCAAAGCGCCCTGCGGCCATTTCCTTTTTTCCCGCGCTTGGTGTAACCAACGCTCACCTCCTCACCGGGCTCCCCCAATGCTCTACATCAGATCGCTGACGTTCAATTTCGTCTTCTACGTCAACCTGATCGTCCAGATGATCCTCTGGACCCCCTACTATTTCCTGTCGCCCCGGCACCGCGCCTGGTTCGTGCCGAAATTCTGGTCGCGCACCTCGATGTGGCTTTACGAGAAGATCGCCGGAACGAAGAACGAGATCACCGGCCGGGAAAACCTGCCCGAAGGCTCCTTCATCCTGGCACCAAAGCATCAGTCGTTCTGGGACGCGATCGCCTTCTTCCCCTTCCTTCAGGACCCGCTCTACATCCTCAAGCGCGAGCTGACCTGGATCCCGTTCTTCGGCTGGTACATCATGAAGATGCGCATGATCCCGGTTCATCGCGGCAGCCGTTCGAAGGCACTGAAGGCCGTGGTCGCCGCGACCAAGGAAGAGATGGCGCGCAACCCTCGCCAGCTCATCATCTACCCCGAAGGGACAAGACGCGCGCCGGGCGACGAACCGGCCTACAAATACGGCATCGTCGAAATCTACACGCAGCTTGGTGTTCCGGTGGTGCCGGTTGCCCATGTCGCCGGCCTCTATTGGCCGCGCCGCAAATTCCTGCGCTATCCCGGCACCATCAAGGCGCGTTTCCTGCCGCCGATTCCACCGGGACTGAGCAAGGACGAATTCATGGCCCGGCTGATCGGCGAGACCGAAGCTGCCTGCGACCAGTTCCTGATGGATGCGGCGCGCGGCCCGAACCCGCCTGCCTTGCCGCCGACAGCGGTGAAAAGGCTGCAAGAGCTGGACAACGCCGCAAGAACCAAAGTCTGAACCGGAAGTCTCCGGCCGGCAGTTCTCAGCCGAACACCGCCAGCGCGGTGGTCAACACCAGCGTCACGGCAAAGATCAGATTGATGATCCGCGAGGCCGCCGGCCGGCGCAGGAAGCGCGCGAACCCAGCCCCCGCGACAAGCCACAGAGCGTGGATGGCAACGATCATCAGGGCGAGAACCGCCAGCTTCAGCCATAGACCAGGCTCAGTGGCGCCCTGTTTGGACGAAGCACCGGCGAACACGGCGGCGATCGCCACATAGGCCTTTGGATTGGCGACCGCGAGAAGAAATCCAGCCAGCCATGTGGGACGCGAAGTCTCGGCGGCGCGGGCGGCCAGCGGCGGCGCCGTAGCGATCTTGAAGGCGAGATAGAGGATGTAGGCCGCGGAGGCCAAAGCCAGCAACGGCGCCAGCTTCGGCATCGAGGTGAGCACTGCCATGACCCCGGTCGCGACAACCAAAAGCACGGCGATCGTGCCCAGGATGATTCCCCAGGCATAGCCCAGGGAATGGCGCAAACCGAAGGCGGCACCAACGGCGGTGACGCTTATCGTTGCCGGCCCCGGGCTGCCCATGACGACGGCGGAGGCAAGCACGAGCGCGCACAACTGGCGCCAAAGATCCGGCTGCAAAAGAAGCGGCTCAGTCATCTCACCCTCTGTCTTGCCCCGTGCGAAGGAGGCTATGGCAAGACAAGAGGGTCGTCTTGGACGTTCGTGCGAGGAGCGGCCGCCGAAACTTCAGTCGCTCGCCCTGTCGAGTTCGGCCATGTCGGCGGCGCTCAGCTTCAGCGACGCCGCCTTGATCAGGCTGTCCATCTGCTCGGGCTTGGTGGCGCTGGCTATCGGCGCGGTGACGCCCGGCCGAGCGATCACCCAGGCAAGCGCGACTTCCGCCTGCTTGGCCGAATGCCTTGATGACACCGCGTCGAGTGCCGCAAGGATGCGCATGCCGCGCCCATTGAGATAGTCCTTCACGCCGCCGCCACGCGGGCTTTGGCCGAGATCGGCCTCGCTGCGGTATTTGCCGCTGAGGAAACCTTTGGCCAGGCTGAAATAGGTGATGACGCCGATGTCCTCGGCCACGCACAGATCGCGCAACGGCCCGTCAAAGGATGAGCGATCGTAGAGATTGTATTCCGGCTGCAGCACCTCGTAGCGCGGCAGACTGCGCAGGCTCGCCACATCGAGTGCCGCACGCAACTGGCCGGCGTCGAGGTTAGAGCACCCGGCATAGCGAATCTTGCCCTTGGCGAGCAGCTTCTCGTAGGCGCCAAGCGTTTCCTCATAGGGCGTCGCAGGATCCGGCCAATGCGACAGATAGAGATCGATGAATTCGGTCTGCAGCCGCTTCAACGATGCGTCGACGGCCTTTTCGATGTAGGCGGCGGACAGGTCCTTGTGCCCCTGTCCCATATCCGAACCGACCTTGGTGATCACCACGACCTTGTCGCGATTGCCACGGTCTTTCATCCATTTACCGATGATGGTTTCCGATTCGCCGCCCTTGTGGCCTGGAACCCAGCGCGAATAGGCGTCCGCCGTATCGATGGCGTTGAGGCCGGCGCCGACGAAGCGGTCGAGCAGGTCGAACGAGGTTTTCTCGTCGGCAGTCCAGCCGAAGACGTTGCCGCCCAGAACCAGCGGCGCGATGGACAAGTCGGTGCGACCGAGACGACGTTTCTGCAAGGCGGATCTCCGGGATGATTGGGCGGGCAAATGGCGCCCGCGGTCTGAGGGTTGGAGCCTAACCTAGGTCTTGCCTGAACGAGGTCAAAGGCCTGACGGCCTTTTTCCGCAGAGCCAGCTTCACAAAGGCGCGACCTGCAGCGCCACCTCTTCCAGCCAATGATCGCGAATGCCCAGCGCCTCGAGATGCTCCAGCGTGCTCAGCACATAGTCCTCGTTGTTGCCGGACTGGCCGACCGCACCGCGCACCACGGCCGCCGCATCTGCAGCGTCGAGCGCTCCGGCATATTGCTCGTGCTGGCGGTCGACAATGTAAACCACCGCGTCGACCGTACCGCCGCCGTCGAGGCGAACCTTGAGCAGACGCTCCAGATAGACATTGGTGACCAGCTCGCGCTCGCGCAGATAGGCCATAACCTCGTCGCGCAAGTCGCCGGGGACGCGGAATGCGAGGCCGACGCAGGACCCGCCACGATCGAGGCCGAGCACCAGCCCCGGCCGCTCGCGCGTGCCGCGATGCACGAAGGAATAGACGCAGAGCGAGCGCCGGTAGCCATGCAGGCGGGCACGCTGTGTTTCGACATGCGCGAATCCCGGCCGCCAGATCAGCGAGCCATAGCCAAACACCCAAAAATCGCCCATATCGCCGCGCCTGATTGCAAAAGATGCCAACACCGCACCCGGACCGGTGTTTTTTCCGCCCGTCCCGTCTAACTATTCGTCTGTCCACCTGGCGGAATCGACTACCCGTCCGCAATACCCATGCGTTAACGAGAGCCAAAGCATGACGTCAAGTGACGAACGCCAGCCGAACAAACGTCGCCGCCTGATCTGGCTTGCAGCATTCATCGTCGTGCTGTTCGCCCTCTACAGCGGCGGCTGGTTCTATCTGGCTGACCGCGTCAGGAGCGAGGCCGACAAGGCGGTTGCCACGCTCAACAAGAATGGCGTCGAGGCCGGCTGCGCCAATCTCCAGGTCAGCGGCTATCCCTTGAGCTTTACCGTCTCCTGCGACAACCTCGCCTATGAGGACGATGCCAAGAACATTGCGGCCTCAGCCGGCAGTTTCAACGCAGCCGCCCAGATCATCCAGCCTCTGTCGCCGGTTGCCAATCTGCGCGGCCCGCTCAGGACCTCCGTGCCGGACATGGTGCCGCTGTGGATCGACTGGGACAATCTGCAGGCCAATTTCAAATTGTGGTGGCCGCTGCCGCGGCGGATTTCGCTGGAGGCAGAGGGCCTTTCCGGCCAGACCGATCCGGCCGACGATACCGATCCGGTGCAACTGTTCAGTGCCGGCAAGGCATCAGGTCAGTTGCAGCCCAACGGCGAGGATATCGACTATCTCGGCAGTTTCGGCGATCTCGAGGTCGACCCCGACGCACTTGGCGGGCGCGTGCTTCCGGCGCTCGATGCCAGCGGCGACGTGACATTGAAGAACGGCGTCGCACTGATCGGCACGCGGGTGAAGAGCCTTCGTGGCCAGGCGATCGAAATCCGCAACCTTGATCTGTCGTCGGGGACGGCGCGCATCACCGTTTCGGGACCGCTCTCGGTCGATGCCGAGGGCCTGGTCAACGCCGACCTGATGATCAGGTTGAAGGACCCGAAGGCGGTGGCGGCCATCCTCGGCACCGCCATACCCGAGCAGAAAAGCCAGATCGAGCAGGGTTTTTCTGCCCTGGCGGTGCTCGGCAACGAACCGTCCATGCCGCTGAAGGTGGTCAGGGGCAAGGCCCCGCTCGGCTTCATTCCGCTGGGCAAGATCAAGCCGGTCGAATAGCTCAGCCATGGCAAAACCCGTGAAGCTGCTGAGCGTTGGCGCTTTGACGCTGGACACCATCCTGCACGTCGAGACGCTGCCCATGCATCAGGGCAAGTTCATGGCCTCCGACGGCGTCCAGATCGCCTCGGGCATGGCCACCAGCGCCGCCTGCGCTGCCCATCGCCTGGGCGCCGAAGTATCGCTGTGGGCGAGTGCCGGCGACGATGCCGTCGCCGACCAGCTCATCGCCGGCATAGAGGCCGAAGGCGTCGATTGCACCTTCGTGCGGCGCGTCAGAGGTGCCCGCTCGGCGCTGGCCTCCATCCTGGTCGACGCGCATGGCGAGCGCATCATCGTGCCGTTCTATGACAGGCTTGCCCAGGCCGATCCCGACGTCCTGCCGGTCGCCGACCTCATGGCATTCGATGCCGTTCTGGTCGATGTCCGCTGGCCGGGTGCGGCGGCACTCGCCCTGAAGGCGGCGCGCGCCATCGGCCGTCCGGCGATCCTCGATGCCGACACCGCGCCGCTGGAGGTCCTTGAGCAGTTGTTGCCGCTCGCTACGCACATCATCGCTTCGGAGCCGGCAGCGCGCATCGTCTGCGGCCAGGCGCTCGATCCGAAAACGGCTTGCGCCGATCTCGCCAGCCGCAGCGACGCTTTTGTCGCAGTGACAGGCGGCGCGGCGGGCAGTTGGTGGCACGACCGTCGCGCTGGCTGCGTGCGCCATGTCGCGGCGCCGAAAATCAAGGCGGTCGACACGCTCGCCGCCGGCGATGTCTTTCACGGCGCCTTCGCCGTCGGGCTGGCGGAAGCCATGCCGGTCGAGCAGGCTTTGCGGTTTGCCAGTGCGGCCGCGGCGCTCAAATGCCTGCGCTTCGGCGGCAGGCTTGGCGCGCCGAACCGAGCCGAGACGCTGGCCATGGTTGCGCAGACCTGGCCTGCCTGAGACAGACCTAGCCCTTCGCGGGGTGCTCGACCGCCTGACGGCCGAAATCGGGAACGTCGATGTCCTGGCCGGCTTCGATGATCGAGCGGCGCACGGCGCGGGTGCGGGTGAACAGGTCGAAGAGTTTTTCGCCGTCGCCCCAGCGGATTGCGCGCTGCAGCGACGCCAGATCCTCCGAGAACCGCGCCAGCATTTCGAGGATGGCGTCCTTGTTGTGCAGACAGACATCCCGCCACATGGTCGGATCGGAGGCGGCAAGGCGGGTGAAGTCGCGGAAGCCGGAAGCCGAATATTTGATCACTTCGGATTTGGTCACCGACTGCAGATCATCGGCGGTGCCGACGATGTTGTAGGCGATGATGTGCGGCAGATGCGAGACGATGGCCAGCGTCATATCGTGATGCTGGGGATCCATCGTGTCGATGTTGGCGCCGCAGCGCCGCCAGAACTCCGACAGCCTCTCCAACGCGTCCGGGTCGGTGTCGGGCAGCGGCGTGAAGATGCACCAGCGATTGTCGAACAGGTCGGCGAAACCGGCGTCGGGGCCGGATTTTTCTGTGCCCGCCAGCGGGTGGCCGGGAATGAAATGGACACCTTCAGGCACATAAGGCTGCATTTGCGCAATGACAGACGCCTTGGTCGAGCCGACATCGGTGAGGATCGCGCCCGGCTTCAGCGCCGGCGCGATTTCCTCGGCAACCGTGCCGGACGAGCCGACCGGCACCGAAATGATGACCAGGTCGGCATCGCGGACAGCTTCTCTCGCATCGGTGCTATAGCTATCGCCCAGCCCAAGCTCCTCGGCCCGTGCCAGCGTCGCCGCACTGCGGGTCGAGATGGATACGTGGCGGGCGAGGCCCTCGCGGCGGATGACGCGGGCCAGCGACGAGCCGATCAGGCCGATGCCGACCAGCGCGATCTTTTCAAACATCGGTGATGTCATGGTTTCTAGCTTTTCAGGAATGTCGTGAGAGCGGCGACAACGCCGCGATTGGCCTGTTCGGTACCGACGGTCATGCGCAGCGCGTTGGGAAAGCCATAGCCCGAAACGCGCCGCAATATATAGCCGCGCGCCGTCAGATAGTCGTCCGCCGCCGCTGCCGAATGTTTCTGGTCCTCTGGAAAATGAATGAGGATGAAATTGCCGACGCTGGGCGTCACCCGCAATCCAAGCTTTGTGAATTCCTCACTCAGCCAGGCCAGCCAGGTCTCGTTGTGCGCCACGCTGCGCTCGACATGGGCGCGATCGCGAATGGCGGCGATGCCGGCCTCGATCGCCGTCGCATTGACGTTGAAGGGGCCGCGCACGCGGTTGATGGCGTCGACGATGTGCATCGGCCCGTACATCCAGCCGATCCGCGCCCCGCCAAGGCCGATCTTGGAGAAGGTCCGGGTCATCACCACGTTCTCTGCGCTGCCGACCAGTTCGATGCCGGCCTCATAGTCGTTGCGGCGGACATATTCGGCATAGGCCGCGTCGAGCACCAGAAGCACGTGCCTGGGCAGACCGGCATGCAGCCGCCGCACCTCCTGGAACGGCACATAAGTGCCGGTCGGGTTGTTGGGATTGGCGAGGAACACGATCTTGGTGCGCCGCGTGACGGCGGCCAGGATGGCGTCGATATCGGCGCGCTCGTCTGTTTCCTTGATCGTCACCGGAACGGCGCCCGCCGACTGGATGTAGATCTTGTAGACCATGAAGGCGTGTTCGGTGATGACGGCCTCGTCGCCGGGCGCCAGATAGGTCTGCGCCAGCAGGCCGAGGATCTCGTCGGAGCCGTTGGAGCAGATGATGTTCTGCGGGTTGAGGCCATGCACCTCGGCGATCGCTTCGCGCAGCCGCCTGGCGGTGCCGTCGGGATAGATGTCGAGCTTGCCGGCAATCTCGCGCGCGGCTTCGATCGCCTTCGGCGAGGGCCCGAGCGGGTTCTCGTTGGAGGACAGCTTGTGGACCTTGGCGACGCCGGCAGGCGCCGTGCTCTTGCCCGGCACATAGGCGTCTATGTCCATGATGCCCGCGCGCGGGGTTGGACGTGCCTGGTCCGGTGTCTGGCTCATGTCGCAAAATCCGTCGAGAACGCTTCCTGAGGGAAGCCGCAGCGGAAATACAAGCCGTGGCCTGCAATGTCGAGAGGCGACAGCCTCCCGCCCAAGGCAGGCCGTTGACGCCGGCGCGCCACAGCCCTAGAAGGGGAGCGAACTTCCGTGGTGATTTGGCCGGTCGGCTTGCAGCCACGTTAAACAACTTGCTAAAGGGCCGTTTGCATCCTGTAACCGGCTTTGCGACCGCAATGCCGGTTTTTTGTTGTCCGCGCCGGCCGGACACCCGTATCGGCATCGACTTTCGACGAGTGCGATGCGTGGGCTCAAAGTGTGAGATGGATGTCATGGCCGTTCTGCGTGCCCGCAAAACCAACAACGAGGTCGACCAACCGTCGAGCCCGGTTTTGCGTTTTGGATCCGACAAGCCGCTCAAGCTGGACGCCGGCACGCTGCTGTCACCGTTCCAGATCGCCTACCAGACCTATGGCACGCTGAACGATGCCCGCTCCAACGCCATCCTCGTCTGCCATGCGCTGACCGGAGACCAGCACGTCGCCAGCACCAATCCGGTGACCGGCAAGCCTGGCTGGTGGGAAGTGCTGATCGGCCCCGGCAAGATCATCGACACCAATCGTTTCTTCGTCATCTGCTCCAACGTCATCGGCGGTTGCCTTGGCTCCACCGGCCCGGCTTCGACCAATCCGGCCACCGGCAAGCCGTATGGGCTCGACCTGCCGATCATCACCATCCGCGACATGGTGCGGGCGCAGCAAATGCTGATCGACCATTTCGGCATCGAGAAACTGTTTTGCGTGCTCGGCGGCTCGATGGGCGGCATGCAGGTGCTGGAATGGGCGTCGAGCTATCCGGAGCGCGTCTTCTCGGCGCTGCCGATCGCCACCGGCGCGCGCCATTCCTCGCAGAACATCGCCTTTCATGAGGTTGGCCGGCAGGCTGTCATGGCCGAT
>NZ_RZPF01000178.1:0-9729 GCF_004022735.1 Mesorhizobium sp. M7A.F.Ca.AU.001.01.1.1 | reverse complement strand
CCTGCGAGGTCGCGCGGCGTGTGGCATTCGCCGCAATGACCCGGCCCCTCGACCAGATAGCGGCCGGCCATGACCGGATCGGGCGTGGCAGCGGGAAATGGAACGACAGGCTGGTCGCTAAGATAGAGCAATTTCCACAGGCCGATGCCGCGACGAATGTTGAAGGGAAAACCGAGCGAATTTGCAGGCGCCTTGCCGGCGACGGCCGGCAGCGTCTTGAGGAAGGCATAGAGATCGCCAATGTCGACCGGATTCATGCGCGCGTAGGACGCATAGGGAAACGCCGGATAGAAGTGTCGGCCCGAAGGCGACACGCCCTTCAGCATGGCATTGGCGAGGTCCTCGACCGACCATGCGCCGATGCCGTCCTTGGCGTCTTGCGAAATGTTGGGCGGCACGAAGGTTCCGAACGGCGTCTTGAGCTCGAGACCGCCCGCGAGTTGAAGCCGCGCATCGCCCTGTGAGCCCGGCTTTGCATGGCAGGATGTACAACCGCCGGCAAAAAAAATGCGCTTGCCCCTGGCTGCGTCGCCAGGACCGAGCTTGGCCAGGGTCTCCCTGTCGAGCCTCACCGGCGCCGACCCGACCCACCCGGCAACCGCGCCGACGCCGCCGAGGATGACGATGGCGCCGACGAGTTTCTTTAGCCAGGGCATCGCCCGCTATCAGCCTTTTTTCACCCGGTAGGTCTGGTGGCAGGTGCCGCAATCGGAGCCGATGGCGCCGAATTGCGCCTTCAACGCATCGACGTCGGCAGGAGCGGCAGCGGCCGCTGCCTTGACGTCGGCGACATATTTGGCGTTGGTGGCCTTGAAGCCGGCCATGTCTTCCCAGATCTTCGGCGACGCAGTGGTATCGCCGCCTGTGTCGCTGCCCGCCGGAAACAGCGCGTCGACGTCGACTTTCTCGGCATTCGCATGCAGCGCCTGCAGCGCCGTCAGCACCGCGGCGGCATCAAACGGCTCCTCGCCCTTGACCACTTTCGACAGGCCGCCGACGATCTTTCCACGTTCCTTCATCAGTGCCTGCCGGTCGAGGATCGGGTCGGCAAAGGCCGCCGAAGCCGCGAGTGCGAGCATAGAGATGGCGATAACAAGCTTTCTCATTCAATTGGCTCCATGATGAAGGCATTTCGGGACAGGACGTCAACGGATGTTACAGAGGGAAAATTCCCTTCCCCCTGATGATTTTTGCCGGACCTTTGCTCTTGCGGGACGCAGAAAAGAAAAGCCCCGGGTGATACCGGGGCTTCTGGAAATCGATCACTTCGCCTTTTCGTACAATTCCAGGACATGGTCCCAGTTGATCAGGCTGTCGACGAACGCCTCGAGATATTTCGGCCGGGCGTTGCGGTAGTCGATGTAGTAGGAGTGCTCCCAGACATCGACGCCGAGGATCGGCGACGCGCCATGGACGAGCGGGTTTTCGCCGTTCGGTGTCTTGGAGATCGCCAGCTTGCCATCCTTGACCGAGACCCAGGCCCAGCCGGAGCCGAACTGTGTCGTGCCAGCGGCAATGAAGTCGGCCTTGAACTTGTCGTAGCCGCCGAGATCGCTATCGACTGCCTTCTGCAAGGCGCCCGGCAGCTTGTTGCCGCCGCCGCCTTTCTTCATCCACTTCCAGAAATGGATGTGGTTGTAATGCTGGGCGGCATTGTTGAAGAGGCCGGCATTCTTGCCGAACGACTGCTTGACCACCTCTTCGACCGACAGATCGCCCAAGCCGGCCTCGGCGGCGAGTTTGTTGCCGTTATCGACATACGCCTTGTGGTGCTTGTCGTGGTGATATTCCAGCGTCTCTTTCGACATGTAAGGCTGCAAGGCCTCATAGTCGTAAGGCAGAGCGGGCAATTCAAAGGCCATGGATAGTACTCCCTCGTGGAAAAATCCGGTGTCGATACCGGAGTAAGATAGGTCTGGAATGGGTTGGGACAACTCCGGATGAAGCGTCGATCGCCTTTTTATCCGCTCAAACAGCAGAAGTCGAATGCGCCCAATCCCAATAGAGTTCGCGCGCTTTTTTGGCCACCGGCCCGGGTTGCAGATTGCGATCCTCGATGCGCGTGATCGGCACCACCTTGGAATGGTTCCCGGTCGAAAAAATTTCGTCTGCTTCGAGGAAATCGCGCACCGACAGCGTCTTTTCCGTGGTCCTGAAGCCATATTCGCCGAGCAGCGCTATCGTGCGCGAGCGGGTGATGCCGGATAGGAAGGTGCCGTTCGGCGCAGGCGTAAAGACGTGGCCATCCTTGACCAGGAAGATGTTCGAGGTTCCGGTCTCGGCGACGTTGCCCAGCATATCGAGCACCATTGCGTTGTCGAAGCCGCGCATCTTGGCTTCGAGAATGGCCCTACCGTTGTTGGGGTAAAGGCAGCCGGCCTTGGCGTTGGTCGGCATGGTTTCAATGGTCGGACGCCGGAACGGCGACACGGTCACCGAAAAGCCAGTCGCCGGAATCATCGGTGATTCATAGAGGCAAAGGCAAAAGCGCGTCGAGGCGGGATCGGCCGGCACGCCCATATAGCCGCCATGCTCGGCCCAGTACATCGGCCTGATATAGACCGCCGTCTTGCCGTCGAACTTCTTCAACCCATCCCATGTCAGCCCGACGATCTTGTCGGCGCTCATGTTCGGCTTCAGGCCGAGCGCAATCGCCGAGGAATTCACCCTGGCTGCGTGGAAGTCGAGATCCGGCGCCACGCCTTCGAACCAGCGGCCGCCGTCAAAAACGCTGGTGCCGAGCCACATGGCGTGGCTGCGCGGCCCCAGAATGGCGACGTTGCCTTCGTGCCAATCACCATCGACGAAAGTCCATGTCGTGGATTGCGCCGCAGCCGCCAGTGTCATCATCTCGTCCCGTCTCAATCGGTCTCGTGTGACAGCCATTGGAAGATGCTTTGGCGGGCGCCGTCAACCGGCATCATGGAGTTTTGTTGAGGCCAGTGCCGGGGCGCAATGCAATCAAAGCTTGCACCTTGTCGCGCCTGCCCTCAAAACTGCTGTCATGCAATACGCCGCCTATGTCTTCGACGCCTATGGCACGCTGTTCGACGTGCATGCCGCCGTACGCCGTCATGCCGACCGGATCGGGCCGGACGGCCAATTGCTGTCCGAGATCTGGCGCGCCAAACAGCTCGAATATTCCTGGGTGCGCACGCTGATGGGCGCCTATGCCGATTTCTGGCAACTGACCGAACAGGCGCTCGATTTCGCCTTGCGCAAGGTTCCCTCGGCCGACCCCGGTCTCAAGGCGATATTGCTGGATGCCTATTGGCGGCTCGATTGCTATCCGGAAGTGCCGGCCGTGCTCAAGGCGCTCAAGGCTTCGGGAGCGAGGCTGGCGATCCTGTCCAACGGCTCGCCCGAAATGCTGCAGGCGGCGGTCAAATCCGCCGCGCTCGACCAGGTTCTGGACGATATCTATTCCGTCGATACGGTGCGGCGCTTCAAGACCGATCCCGCGGTCTACGACATGGTCGCCACCGGCCGGCGCCTCTACCCCGGCGCGGTTTCCTTCCAGTCGTCCAATCGCTGGGACATTGCAGGCGCCACCAAATTCGGCTTTCGCACGGTGTGGATCAACCGCTCCAACCAGCCCGAAGAATACCGGGACTTCCCACCGGCCCTGATCCTGCCGTCGCTCGAAGCCCTTGTGCCCGGCAGCTAAGAGACCTGTGTCTCTGGCGCCACAGTAGCAGCCTGGTCACAGCTTCGCCTTTCTTTGCCCACGTTCGGGCCAGAATCGGAACCGCCTATCGCCCCAGGTGTTGTCAGGCACCCGCGTAACTGTCGGCGAATTCACGCTTTGTTGCGATTTGAGACTTAAAGAAGGCAACCATGTCCATAACCGAAATCGAATCTTTTCGCCTGAGCCGTCGCGGCTTTCTCAATGCCGCAGCCCTGGGCGCCGCTTCGATCGCGGTTTCCGCATGCGCCACCACCGGGCCGGGTCCGGTCGAGCCGCCGCCACCAACCTATGTCGAGCCGCCTCTGGCGGACTATGTGACGATGTATGCAGCAGTCAGCGACGGCGGCTTCGATTTGCCGGCCATCCCAGTCGACAAGATCGATCCGCAATTCCTGCGTCAGATCGTTCCCGACCCGACGGGACAGAAGCCGGGAACCATAGTCGTCGATACGACCGGCCACTTCCTTTATCTGGTTCGTCCAGGCGGTCAGGCGATACGCTACGGTGTCGGCCTTGGCCGCGCCGGCTTCGAATGGTCCGGCGACGCCGTCGTTCAGTGGAAGCAGAAATGGCCAAAATGGACGCCGCCGGACGAAATGATAGCCCGCCAGCCGGAACTGAAACCCTACAGCGCCGACAATGGCGGCATGCCCGGCGGCCTGAAGAATCCGCTCGGTGCACGCGCGCTCTATCTGTTCCAGGGCAATGTCGACACGCTCTACCGTCTGCACGGCTCGCCGGAGTGGCGCTCGATCGGCAAGTCGGTGTCGTCAGGCTGCGTGCGTCTGATGAACCAGGACATTATCGACCTCTATGATCGCGTGCCCTCGAAGACGCCGGTCATCGTGACCAGCGACGCCAGCCAACCCATGGTGGCGACGGCCAACCGACAGGCGATCCCGATCGATGCCGGCGTGCCGGACGGTTCGGTGCTGCTTGGACCGGTCAAGGCGATCACGAATTCGATTTTCTGAGCTGACTAGGCAGCGGCGCCCGCTGCCTCCAGTCACCGCCCGCGCGACAAGCTCCCCAGAATGCCGCGCACGATTGCCCGACCGACCGAGGAGCCGACCGAGCGCACCACCGACTTGATCGCCGCCTCTGCGACCGTCTGGCGGTTGGACGGGCGCGGTGCAGATGTGCGCCTGCCACCGGATTGCGGCGCGGGATCGTCATTGCCGAAGCCCGGAATGGTCCAGCGCGAGCCGCCGCTGCCGGCCTGCTGGGCCTGCTCTTCGGCATCCTGCGCGTCCTTGGCCTTTTTCTGCAGCATTTCGAAAGCCGATTCGCGATCGACGGCCTGATCGTACTGGCCGGCGACCGGGCTTTCCTGGATCAGCTTTTGCCGCTCAGCGGCCGTTATGGGCCCAAGCCGCGAGGATGGCGGGCGGATCAGTGTCCGCTGCACCATGGACGGAACACCCTTGGCTTCCAACGTCGAGACCAGCGCCTCGCCAGTGGCAAGCTGTGTAATGGCGGTCATGCAGTCGAAATCGGGATTTGGCCGGAACGTTTCGGCCGCCGTCCGGACTGCCTGCTGCTCGCGCGGTGTATAGGCGCGCAGCGCGTGCTGGACGCGATTGCCGAGCTGGGCCAGGACTTTTTCAGGGATATCCAAAGGGTTCTGGGTGACGAAATAGACGCCGACGCCTTTCGAGCGGATCAGTCGGACGACCTGTTCGACGCGATCGATGAGCACCTTGGGTGCTTCGTCGAACAGAAGATGGGCCTCGTCGAAGAAGAACACCAGCTTCGGCTTGTCGGGGTCGCCGACTTCCGGCAGCACCTCGAACAGCTCCGACATCAGCCATAGCAGGAAGGTCGCGTAGAGCCGCGGATTCATCATCAGCTTGTCGGCGGCAAGCACGCTGATGGCGCCGCGTCCGTCGCGGGTGGTGCGCATGATATCGGCGATACGCAGTGCCGGTTCGCCGAAGAAGTTTGCGGCCCCCTGCTGTTCGAGGACCAGCAGCGTGCGCTGGATAGCCCCGACCGATGGCTTCGTCACGTTGCCATAGCGCGAGCCGATCTCGTCGGCGCGCTCGGCGATGTTGGCGAGCAGCGCCTGCAGATCCTTCATGTCGAGCAGCAGCAAGCCTTCCTCGTCCGCCAGGCGGAAGGCGATGTTCATGATGCCTTCCTGCGCCTCGGTCAGGTTCATCAGGCGCGACAGCAACAACGGCCCCATTTCCGAGACCGTGGCGCGGATCGGATGACCCTGCTCGCCGAACAAGTCCCAGAAGATAACGGGAAATTCCTGGAAGTCATACGGATCGAGCTTGACCTGTTCGGCCCGCTTGACGAGGAAATCCTGTGCCGTGCCCATCATCGCGATGCCCGACAGATCACCCTTGATGTCCGCGCAGAACACCGGCACGCCGGCGTTGGAAAATCCTTCGGCCAGGATCTGCAAGGTGACGGTCTTGCCGGTGCCGGTGGCGCCGGTCACCAGGCCGTGACGATTCCCATATCGCAGCAACAACTGCTCGGCACGCTGATAGCTGTCGTCGGGCTTTCGGCTGGCGCCGATGAAAATACTGGTCTCGTCAGCCATATGTCCGGTCTCCGCAAACTGATGTGTCTAAAGCCAGTGGCCTTGCCGCAGGTATAGTGAGGCCATTGCACAGCGACAATGCCATTCGTCCAAATCGGGGCCATTCGTCCAAATCCGGGCCATTCGCCCAAATCGGCCCCATTCGTTCAGATCGGGTTTTTGGAGCTTGCGGATTTTGCCGCTGTTTGGCAATCGTCGTCCACGCGGACTGACCTATATCTGATGGATCGAATCCGGTCTCTGAAAGCGCATTGCATTGCGATATCGGACCGGGGACCGTAGACTGAACCGCTCCCGGCTGGTGCGGCCGCATGAAACGAGGAGGACGGATGGGCGCCGGAGCCTTGATCCAGGACGTGGAACCCGAGAACGCCGAGCGTCAGCGATGGCTCGCCTTGGCGGAAAAGGCATTGGCAGGCGCTTCCTTCGAGGAAAAGCTGGTCTCGCACAGCGATGACAACATCCGTATCGAACCGCTCTACGACCGCAGCACCGCGGCGGAACCGATCGTGCGTACAAACCCGAAATCGCCATGGATCGTCAGCCAGCGCATCGACGATCCGGACATCGACCGTGCCAGAAGCCAAGCGCTGGAGGATGTTGCACAGGGTGCCACGGGATTGTCGCTGGTCTTCGAAGGGGCGCCCAACGCGTTCGGCTACGGCTTGCCGAGAACGGCGGAGGCGCTGGAGGCGGTGCTGGACGGCATACCGCTCAACCGCATCCAGGTTCGCATCGACGCCCATCCCTGGAGCCGCGCCGTGGCCGACTGGCTGGTCGCGTTCCTGAGCAAGCGGCGATCGGACCCGGCAAAGCTCAACCTCTCCTTCGGCATCGATCCAGCGGCGATCTTCGCGGGAACCGGTCGGCTGCGCATGTCGATCGAGGCGCTGCAGGCCTCTATGCCACAGTCGCTGGCGCACTTCTTCGCGATGGGCGTTCCGGGCGTGCTGCTGGAAGCTGACGGGCGCGTGTTCCACAATGCCGGCGCCACGGAAGCGCAGGAACTTGGCATCATGCTGGCTTCGGCTGTCTCCTATCTCAGAATGTTCGAGACGGCGCGGCAGCCGCTTGTCTATGCCGCACCCCATATCGGTTTTGCGCTCAGCGTCGACCAGGACCAGTTGCTGTCGACGGCCAAGATGCGAGCACTGCGCAGGCTATGGGCGCGGGTGCAGGAGGCTTGTTCGATCCCGACATCCACCGCCAATATCCATGCCGAGACGTCGTTTCGCATGATGACGGCGATGGATCCGGAGACCAACATCCTGCGCACCACCATTGCATGCTTTGCCGCGGCGTGCGGCGGCGCCGATTCGATCTCCATCCTGCCGCACACGATCGCGCATGGTCTGCCGGCGGGTTTTGCCCGTCGTGTTGCCCGCAACACGCAGCTGATCATGGCCAATGAAAGCCATATCGATCATGTCACCGATCCCGCCTATGGTTCCGGCGCCGTCGAGGCGTTGACCGCGGAGTTGTGCGAGTTGGCGTGGACGGAATTGCAGACGATCGAAGCCGAGGGCGGTGTCCTGTCCAGCCTTCAGGACGGACGCATCCAGAAGCGCGTCCACGCAGCTGCGGAGCAGCGCAATGCAGCCTACCGCACAGGCCAACGGGCCATCATCGGCACCACGCTCTATCCATCGAAAGACGAACGTCCGGTCGAGACGCTGGCGGCGGAACGGCGGCCGGCCTTCACCGAAGGCGTTGCCGTCTGCGAGGCGCTGTTTCCAGTCCGCATCGACCAATCGATCGGAGCCGGCTCTTGATCCCGGACTTCGGCCAGATCGGCTGGGTCCCGCCACGCCGCGCTCCCGTCGAGGTCAAAGGCCAGCGGACCACGCCGGAAGGGCTCGTCGCCAAGCATCTGTACAATCAAAGCGACCTCAAGGGGTTGCCGCATCTCGACACCTATCCCGGCCTGCCGCCCTTCGTGCGCGGCCCCTACCCGACCATGTATGTCCAGCAGCCCTGGACCATCCGGCAATATGCCGGCTTCTCGACGGCCGAAGAATCCAATGCATTTTACCGACGCAACCTTGCCGCCGGCCAGAAGGGCCTGTCGGTCGCCTTCGATCTCGCCACGCATCGCGGCTATGACAGCGATCATCCGCGCGTTGCCGGCGATGTCGGCATGGCTGGCGTCGCCATCGATTCCATTCTCGACATGCGGCAGCTCTTCGACGGCATTCCGCTCGGCGAGATGACGGTATCGATGACGATGAACGGCGCGGTGCTGCCGATCATGGCGCTCTACATTGTCGCGGCGGAAGAACAGGGCGTTGCGCAGAAAGATCTCGCCGGCACCATTCAGAACGACATTCTGAAAGAGTTCATGGTCCGCAACACCTACATCTATCCGCCGAAACCCTCGATGCGGATCGTGTCGGACATCTTCTCGTACACATCGAAGAACATGCCGAAGTTCAATTCGATATCGATCTCCGGCTATCACATGCAGGAGGCCGGCGCGACGGCCGACCTTGAACTCGCCTATACGATCGCCGATGGCATCGAGTATGCCCGCGCCGGCGTCGCGGCGGGCCTCGACATTGACCGCTTTGCGCCGCGCCTGTCCTTCTTCTGGGCCATCGGCATGAATTTCTTCATGGAAGTCGCCAAGCTGCGGGCCGCGCGCCTGTTGTGGGCGACCCTGATGCAGAAGAATTTTTCGCCCAAGGACGAGCGCTCGTTGTCGCTGCGCACCCATTGCCAGACTTCTGGCTGGTCGCTGACGGCGCAGGATCCCTACAACAACATTGTCCGCACCATGATCGAGGCAATGGCTGCAACGCAGGGCCACACCCAATCGCTGCACACCAATTCCTTCGACGAGGCGATGGCGCTGCCGACCGACCATTCGGCGCGGATCGCCCGCAACACCCAGCTCATCCTGCAAAAGGAATCCGGCACCACGCGCATCATCGACCCGTGGGGCGGTTCGGCCTATCTTGAACGGCTGACGCATGATCTGGCGGCGCGCGCGCTTGCTCATATCGAGGAGGTCGAGGCGCTCGGCGGCATGGCGGCGGCGACCGAACAGGGCATTCCCAAGCTGCGCATCGAGGAAGCTGCCGCGCGCACGCAGGCGCGGATCGATTCCGGCGAGCAGATGCTGGTCGGCGTCAACGCCCATCGGCCCGAGACCGACATCGAGGTCGACGTGCTGAAGATCGACAATGCCGAGGTCAGGGCCCGGCAATTGTCGAAGCTGCAACGGCTGAAGGGCACGCGCGATGTCGCCGCCGTCGAAAGCGCACTCGATGCGCTGACCCGTGCCGCGCAAGGCAATGAAAACCTGCTGGAATTCGCCATCCGAGCCGCGCGCGCCAATGCAACGGTCGGCGAGATTTCATTCGCGTTGGAAAGGGCGTTTGGGCGCCACGTCGCTACGGTGCAGACCATTTCCGGCATCTATCGCAAGGCGCTTGGCGATCATCCCGTGGTCGACGGGCTGCAGGACAAGCTTGACGCCTTCGAGAAG
>NZ_RZPF01000177.1:0-9747 GCF_004022735.1 Mesorhizobium sp. M7A.F.Ca.AU.001.01.1.1 | reverse complement strand
TCATTAGGATTGCGGAATCGCAGCGAATCCGCAAGCCCCGCTGGTCACTCGCCCGCCGAGACGGTTGTCAAAGCGGCCCTCTCAAAGGACCGGTTATTCGAGGCATCAATCGGTCAACACCCGGCCATCTCAGCTTGCCAAGGGCCAACCGGTTGGTGGTCACAGCATATGAAGCAATTCAGTCCGACACGATCGACTCGCAAATTTACCCAGATCGAATTGCGTTGATGTCAAAACCGAGAATCTTAAGTATAGTGGCGAGAGGCTGGGGGGGCCTCTGTGTGGTGGACGGACGCAATCTAGAGCGGATTACAATCGAAATTCCACAGAGCTTTCGAAGTTTTGTGGAAGGCGCTTTGCTGCGCGTTCAAGCCCAGTATCCGTCGCTTGGCTTTTCAGTATCAAGTGAGGGCATAGAGATAGCTTCTCTTCCGCCGGACCATCTGGATAAGGTGCGCAAGAGCATTCTGCATACCGTTTATCGAGAAAAGATCTACGTCGAGACCCTGCCGCTTCGCCAGGCGCTGATCAATGCGGTCACTGCGAAATGAACGTTTGGCCACTTAAGTTTCGAGAGCGTCCAAACGGCGAACTTCTTTTCACCGATGATGCCGGTGGATTCTTCGCAGCAGATCGTGACTTTCTAGAGAGGTACACAGGCGGCGCTTTGTCGGTTGTCGATCGGCATTTTCTTCGCGAAAACGGTCACACGTTCGAACGCGAAGGCGATCCTGACTGGATGTCATTTGCCTATCGATGGGCACGGAGGCAGTCGAAGCAGCAAGACCTCTCCTACCTTATCTTGGTCCCCACACTCCGCTGCAATTTGACGTGCGGCTATTGCCAGGTTTCGCGCGCCCCGGAATCCGCACAGGGCTTCGACTGGAACGCTGAAACATTGAAGGCCGTGCTCGACTTCATCGACGCGATGAAGGGTCCGGAGATCAAGATCGAGTTTCAGGGTGGAGAACCCTTGCTTCGGATCGATCTGCTCGAGCAGGTTCGCGCTTTCACCCGCTCAAAGTTTCCGAATAGCCAGTTTGTTGTCTGCACAAATTTGCAGCGCTTGGGCGACCAAGAGTGGACTTTCCTTGACCAGCCGGACACGTTCGTCAGCACCTCGTTGGACGGAAATCACGAGACCCACACGCGTCAGCGTACGCATGATCCTCTGGTTACCGACACGTTCTTTGGCAACCTGGCAGAGGCCGTGCGTCGCCTTGGCCCCGGCAGGGTTTCAGCCTTGCCGACGATAGACGTAGACCGACCGCCAGATTTCACAGACCTCGTCGATAATTTCGAGCTTCACGGAATAAGATCGATCTATCTGCGGCCGATAAATCACCAAGGTTTCGCACGACGTCGAAAGCGCGATCCAAATTCAATAGCCAAATGGAATGCGCTTCACTCTGATTTCATCGACTCCCTTATCGACCGCAATCACCGCACCGGCCGATTTGTCGAGGAGTATTATTTCAGCCAGTGTTTGCGCCGGTTTCTCAGATCGGGAGCCGATGACCACGTCGACCTGCGCAATCCAAATTTCTTCGCGTCGGACTATATCGTCGTCGATCACGATGGGCAATTGTACCCTACCGACGAAGCTCGGATGCTTTCGCGTATAGGACGCGTTGATCTGTCGATTGGCACAGTTGCCGAAGGTCTTGATCAGACGAAAGTTCGGCTCCTGAACCACGCGTCGATCAACAACTTCGACGCCGACTGCATCCACTGCGTCTATCAACCCTTCTGCGGAACGGACGTCGTCGATGACCTGTCGCGGGACGGACGCGTTGATCTGGTTCGCAACGAGACCTGGTTCTGCAAGAGACACATTTCCCTTTTCGATAAGGTCGTCGAGGTAGTCAGTCGCCGCGACGATGCGGCGATCCGGTCGCTCGCCAGCTGGGCCCGCGTGCCATCGTGGGGGGATCACATGATCCCGGTGCATGTATGATCCCGCTTCGTCTCAAAATCGAAACCGATGTCGTAGATCCCTACGTTGTTCGCCTCAGGTCGTTCGAAGGATTGTCGGAGGACTGTAGCGATGCCGGTTCGCTGGACGCGACGTTGGAGAATGCCAGTGCGGAAAACGCCGACTTCGCCGGAGCGATGGGCAAGCTTCGTGTATTCGGCGTCGATCCGAGCGAGGTCAATGGTGATGTGATGTTTGTCGTGCCCTGGCGAGGGACGGCGCACCGCCTCATCCGAGCGAATTCCCGACACAACACCCTCTTGATCACGGAACGGTGCGATCAGCTCTGTTTGATGTGCTCTCAACCTCCGAAAGAGCGGCACATCGACATGTTTCCATTCTTCGAAACGGCCGTGCTCTTATCGCCAGGAAATTCGACCATCGGCATATCGGGAGGGGAGCCCACGCTCTTCAAATCGGAGTTGCTCGAGTTTCTGGACACAACAATGTCCGCCCGTCGCGACATCAATTTCCACGTCCTGACCAATGCCCAGCATTTTGACCGTGACGACGTCGTCAGACTTCGTCGTATGGACCTGGATCGTATCCTTTGGGGCATCCCTGTGTACTCAAGCGATCGTGATGTCCACGATCGCATCGTGGGGAAACCAGGTGCGTTCGACCAGGTTAGAAAAAGCCTGTCACTCCTTTGCGAGGCTGGCGCAAAGATTGAACTGCGCACAGTCCTTATGAAACCCAATGCTCCCAAGCTATTTGACCTGGCGAAGTTTGTGACGACCGCGCTGCCTTTCGTCGACAAATGGGCAATCATGCAGCTCGAAAACATTGGCTACGGCCGGCAGAATTGGAGCTCGTTGTTCTATGACAGTTCCAAGGGCTTCGACGTAGTCGGCAAGGCACTGGATTTTGCGATCAGCCGCGGGATCGAGACCAAGCTCTATAACTTTCCGCTCTGCACAGTTCCCGCCAATTATCGGATGTTCGCACCTTCGACTATCTCGGACTGGAAAAGAGCCTACGTCTCGGATTGCGCCGATTGTAGTCTGCGCAACGAGTGCGGCGGTTTCTTTGAGTGGCATCCGAAGGCACATGGATACGAGAGGTTTGGCGTCGCATGAAAAAGCGGCTTTTCGCGATCCCATCGTTGCTCGCTGCCGGTTTCATGCCGATCGAGAGCGTCGCAATGCCTCTTGTGCCTCCCGGCGATGGCGGCAAGACAAAATCGCTTTTCGATATTTTTAAGCTGGATCACAAATTCACATTGGCAGGCCACAGTTCACACAGCAGCCACAGCTCGCACAGCAGCCACCGATCGTCGGCAGGCGGCACATACTACCCGCCGCCAGCGCCCGTCTATCAGGCGCCGGCACCGGTCTATCAAGCACCGACCTACCAGCCGCCCACAACTGCGCCGGCGGCTCCAGCGCCTTTAGTCGTGCTTCCCGGCAACGCCAACAAATTCAAGGAAATCGTTCTTCAGGTCCAATTCGCCATGCTGTCGTTCGGCTACTACAATGGCGAACTGGACGGCAAGATGAGCCCGGAGATGAGGGCTGGCCTTGAAAAAATGCAGTCTGACTACAACCTCAAAGTTACGGGTACCATTACACCCGAGACGTTGAACGCTTTGCGGATTACTGCCGAGTAAGCGCTCAGTGACCAACTCCATTATGGGACGCTTCTAGGGTTCGCGCCGCAGGCCAAAGTGATATAACCCTTCGCCCAGTTTGGGCCACCGAATAGAATGTCTACTTTCTGCCAGGAGCGGCCATCTCAGCATGCGGTACGGAATGACCGGATTGGGGGCCGGGAGGAGACCGTCCGCTGGCGGGCGTCTTGACCGAACAGCTGCCATTCGGACAGCCAACCCACTACACTCGAAACGGCGGCACTGATGTCTCGCCGGAATCGGCCACTAGAATCAGTATACGTGATGGCGGCTTCGCGCCAATAGCTGCTATTTCCAAAGATCGTCCTCATCGTAGGTTAGGGCGCCGAATCGTACGACCGAATTCGAAGGCACCATTTCATCTTACAACATATTTCGTCGCCTCGAATTTGCGCGACGTTATAAATCATACTTGAGCATGGTATGTTCTCGGAATGAGGGAAGAATCGGGATACTTTAGATTTCTGACGCACAATCCGTAGCTCGCAGGGAATAAAAAAGGCATCCATTTCAATGGAAGAAGCTGCTGAACTTACAACTCCCGTTGGAAGGCCCTTCAGAGTCCTGTGCCTCGACGGCGGCGGTATGCGTGGCATCTACACTGCGGCGTTTCTCGATCGCTTGCTCGATCAATATCGCAGGACACGCGGGGAGGAACATCTCGACCTGGGCGGCGGCTTCGATCTCATCGCTGGAACGAGCACGGGGGCCATCATCGCCTGCGCCGCGGCAATCGGCCGCCCTATGAGCGATCTAGTCAGGCTCTACCAAGTCTGGGGCAGGAAGATTTTCCCCGAGCGCATTACCGAGAGCAGAGTAAAGCTCATTGCCCGTATAGCGAAGGGTGGCAGCATAGTCAGAGCCGGCGATGCAGCGCTGCGGGAAGCCCTCAGGGTGGAGCTCGGAGACATCACCATGCTCGATGTCTACAGGAAGCGAGGGATTTCGCTTTCGATCCCCACGGTGGCCATGAGCACCCACCGGGCGTGGGTTTTCAAGAAGACGAAGACGAGCGGAGTCCGCGATGACAATTATAAGCTAGTCGATATCTGCTTGGCCTCAAGCGCGGCGCCGATCTACCGGTCCCTGGCGGCGATAAAGAACCCCGACAGCAAGCACGAGCAGATTGAGGTTTTTGCAGACGGTGGATTGTGGGCGAACAACCCAGTCATGGTGGGGATGCTGGATGCGCTAATGAACGCTGACGAGGGACAGCCCATCCAGATATTCTCCTTGGGCACATGCTCTCGACCTGAGGGAGAGGAGATTTCGTCGACACAAGTCCACAGGTCGATGCTCCAGTGGAAGCTGGGTGCCGATGTCGCGCCGCTTAGCATCACGGCCCAGGAGTTCGCCTTTGATAATATGGCCCGCATGTTCGCCAATGTTTTGAGCAAATGCGGCAGGGAGGTGCACCACGTTCGCTTTCCGCAGCAGAAAATCCCGGCCTCGAAACTCGAGTATCTCGGTCTCGACGACAGTAGGTCGGAGGCGATGAATGCGCTCTTGAGCCAGGCGTCGACGGACGCCGACATGGTCAAGAGTGCCTGTGATGATCCTCGGAACCCGCAGGGTCAATTGATCCACAATCTCATGATGTCTCTGCCTACGATGCCGGAGGCAGGCGTACCCAAGGAGTTTTTCGAATGAGAGATTGCCATCTCCAATTAGCGAAATACCAGCGTGACGAGGTGCGGCTTCCGAATGACAGCCGCAAAGGCATCTTCACCAAGGCAAAGACCAACCGGAAGCGGCTGAAGGACGGCCTAGCCGCCAACAACGATCCGACCCCGATCGGACAGCGGACTCAGGGCTCCTACGCGATGCGCACAATGATCGTCGAAAAGGGCGAAGACTATGACATCGACGACGGCGTCTATTTCAAGAAGGAGGACCTCGTCGGGTCGAAAGGAGCTGACAAGTCACCCCTCGCGGCCCGTGAAATGGTGTGCAACGCTTTGCAGGACGATCGTTTCAAAGACTCGCGAGAAGTCCTCAAGAACTGCGTGCGGGTCTATTACCACGAGGGTTACCACATCGACGTGCCCGTCTACCGCCACGTCGTTGTGAAGGACGCCTGGACCGGAAAGGAGTCTGACCACTACGAGCTGGCTAGCTCCAGCTGGAAGCGATCGGATGCGTTGGCAGTGACTTCGTGGTTCCAGGACTTCAACAAGAACAATTGCGCCAATGCGTCCAAGGACGGCGATAAGGGACAGTTTGTTGAAGTAGTCAGGCTTCTCAAAGCCTTTGCGCGGAGCCGCTCAAGCTGGAAGGGAAAGATTTCGAATGGATTCGTCATCTCGAAGCTCGTGGCCGATCATTGGGCCGAGGTTGCTGACCACGATGACAAGACGCTTCGCAATATCGCGAAGGCGATTAGGGACACGCTTGCCTGGAAACAGGTGGTCAAGCATCCGGTTCTTGACGATAACATTATCGAGGACGGCAATGCGAAGGCCAAGTTCCTCCACGACAAACTCGATGAGAACCTCAAGCATCTCGACGTTCTCGACGAATGGGACTGCGACCACGCGAAAGCGATGAGCGCCTGGGACAAGTTCTTCAATACGGACTGGTTCTCCCAGCAGCCCGACCCGGATGGGGCAAAGTCCCTCACCCAGAAAGTAGGTCCGGCGGTCAAGCGGGGTGAGACACGGTACGCCTGAGCGCGCGGTCCATTGCTCACCATCGCTCAGGCCATTGACGCTGTCTCGGCGCTCTTCGAGGCCTATCGGCCGGAGTACAGGGGATATCGCGCCTGCGAGGATGCCAAAGGGCGACCGACGGGCCGTCATCTGTGGTTGTTCGAGGTGTGGGGCCAGGATCTGTCCATCGTGGCCGACGCCGCGTTCCCGTATTCGCGACCGAACGCCTATATCATCAACTACGACGTCCAGCGAAACCTGCCGCATGTCGAGCTTGATGGCCGCTTATGCCTGACGAAGGTTGAGTTTACTACCGATCCGGCAGATGCCGCCCGGCAGGTGCTGGCGGAAGCCCTCGAGCTCCTTTATGCGCATCAGACAGGGTCTGAAGACGAGGATCTCAAGGAAGACTTCACCAACTACTGGAGCCAACGTGCTCATGTCGGCAGCCCGACGCTCTCGTTGCTCTACGAGGAACGTGCATCGACAGGGTCATATCTCCTGACTGGCAACGAGGTCTTTGTATTTGCCAGCAAGGAATTGATGCTTCGGTGGTGGGGGAATCGGAACGGGGAGGCACCCAAGCATACGAATGCCGCCCTTTTCGTCGAGCTCAAGAAGTTCCCTTTGCCGTCCGAGTTTCCCACGGATTCTTTAGGCCTTGTCAAACTCCTCCAGACGCACGCCGTCGATGGTGGAGAGGCATTGTTGAAGGCTGTGAGTGCGGTGCCGAATGGGATCGTCTTGGTGCTAGTCGGCGTTGCGCCTTCCGGCCGCCGCCAATTTGCGGGTGTCCGCCTGCTGAAAACTCTTCCTCCGCAGAAGAAGGGCTCTCGACGGAAGCCGAGGCTCAAGCTTCGACCCCGTGACAAACTCGCCGTGGGCGACCTTCTCGAGCACTATACCATTCAGCGCCTGCGGACTTCACTGCTTGACAGTTCGGCGTCCCGCAGCATCGTCGACCTGACCAATATCGCCGACAAGAGAGTAGTCGTAGTCGGATGTGGCGCTGTCGGCGCGGGCGTCGCGCGCCTACTCGCGAAGGCAGGCGTCGGACGCTTAGATCTCGTTGATCACGAGACTCTTGGCTGGGAGAACATTCGACGTCATGAGCTTGGTGGCCGTAGCGTCCGCCATTCGAAGCCGGAAGCCTTAGCATCGGACCTACGACAAGACTTGCCGGAGGTGGTCGAAGTGAGGGCTTTCTCGAAAACCATCCAGGACCTCGTCGTGTCCGGGAGCGACATATTGAAGGGTGCGGACCTCATCGTGGCCACTACGGGATCCTTGCACGCCGACAACTACATCGCCGAGCTCGCGCGGCACGGGACTCCACCGATAGCCGTGGTGTTTGGCTGGATGGAGGCATGGGGGGTGGCCGGGCACGCGTTACTGCTGTCGGGAGATGGCGCCCGGTTCACGGATGGGTTTGAGAAGGGCGCGCCTCGGCGTCCGGCATCGCGGAACGATCGTCAGCCGCCCAAGGAATGCGGTAACGCCACGACACCTTTCGGGGCACCTGAGGTTGTCGCGGTCCAGGCGATGATCGCCGAGCTCTGCCTCGATCGATTGCAAGAGTCAGGGTTGGCCGACACGTGGCGGACATGGTGGACTTCGGATCGCAATCTCGCCCGTGCCAAAGGGCAATGGACGGAGGAGTTCAAGGCGATGAAGCCCACGGTGTCGGTGTCAGGAGTGATGGAGCGACAATGGCTGTAACCCTCGAAGATAGTTCAGTCGTTGCTCGGTTCCACCGCGTAACCGTCCGGTTCTCGCCAGACGTGCTCAGGGTCTTCGACGGCTACCGACAGACGGGCTGGTTCAGTAGGGAGGCCGGAGGACAGCTGTTCGCCGACATCGAGGGTGACGTTTGGCGTGTGTTAGCGGCGACTGGCCCCAGGCCGGCGGATCGACGGGGGCGGTTTCATTTTTGGCCGGATCGCAAAGCGGAGCAGAAGGAGATTGACCAGCATTTCGCAACAGGGCTTGAGTACGTGGGGGACTGGCATACACATCCGGAGAAGGCCCCGACGCCGTCTCACGACGATATCGCCAGTATCGAGAGCGTAGTCAGAAATTCGACCTTCTATACTTCGGGTCTGCTACTTTGCATCGTCGGTCTGGCACCGTTTCCAGACGGACTACACGTTTCTTTCCATGCTTAATGGCTGCCGGCTCCGGGACGCAAGGCGGACCGCACTTGCATGGAGTCTGTGCTGCGAAAACTATGTAGGTTGTGGAGATGATGACAGACCAAGAAAAAACTATAGTTGGAAGCCTTTACGGCTTGCTGCGAAGCGTTCGCGATGAAAGCGGAGCACTGTTTTCAGGTATCGGGGTCTTGGTAAGTGACACCCCCGATACGCTTCCTACTTTTCCGTTACGGCCAAGGGCTGTCACGCCCCCCAGAGGGTCTACAACTGAGGTCTTGAGTTCAATATCCAGGGACTCCAGCGATTTCCATGACGGATTCCATCTTCTTTCATCGACCTTGGAGATCAGCTCGCTCTCCCTGTATTTTTCGCCCCCGATCCTGCGGTCGGTGGTAATGCCGCATCCCAACCCAAGGCATGGCGGACGGTACCTGGCAGCCCTGTTCGGGTCGGCGTTGCCAGGCGTGATGGCGGCAGGTGTGGCGAGTGCACATTACGGCGTGGTCATTTTCAAAGACGGTATGGAGGTAGCCACAGATGCCTGATGATGATCGTTCAGTGGAGACCGGGCCGCACGCAGCGACAAGGTCGGACGACGGCGCGTTCCCGACCGTGAGCGGCACTTGGAAGATGGAAATCCATTGGCAACGGGGTGACCGTACCGGAAAGGTCGATGCAACCGCCATCATTCGTCAGAGCGATTGGGGGATCGACATGCAAGTGTATTCGATCGGCTCGGATTCCCGCACGATCCTCGCCAAGCCCAGCCACGAGGTCTCAGGACGCCCCGTCATTCATTACATGTACGAGGTAGAACCCAAGGCTATGTGGTCTGACGCAGTCAACCCATACAAGGGTGCGGCGATCCTTCGACTAAATGAACATACCGGCGAATTGAGCGGGAACTATTGGACCAGCCAATTGTCGAAGGGCTTCTTCAAACTCAGCCGCGAGTCTCAGGCTGCGGTAATGGGACCACAGGGGGAATCGGTGGATGTTTTGTTAATAACAGCCATTGCCGATGAATTTACCGAGGCACGCGCGGTGTTTGGCACCCGTGCTGGGTCGCCTGAAGGCGTGTCGGAATGGCTGCCGCGAAAGACCCATCTCAACGACGATTATCTAGTCGGGTCCTTCGTCGTAGGAGGTGAAGAGCGTTTCAGTATAGCTTTAGCGAAACCGAGTCGCATGGGGTCCGTGAGCACCAGTCCGGTGGCGACAAACCTCGCCAACTATCTCCGACCAAAGTGCCTTGTGATGTGTGGGGTTTGCGCTGGTAACCCAGGCGATGTTGAGCTTGGTGATCTCATCGTCTCGGAGCTTGCCTATCAATACGACGAG
>NZ_RZPF01000176.1:0-9765 GCF_004022735.1 Mesorhizobium sp. M7A.F.Ca.AU.001.01.1.1 | reverse complement strand
GACGTATCGTCCCGGCCATCTGTCCAAGCACCAGCGACCCGACAGCGGTGGCTTCGATCGCGGCTTCGAACGACAGTCTTTCCGAAATCGTGTATTCGACCGACCATATCTCGGCGACATGGACGTCCTGCCAGAGCGCGAAGCGTGCGCGATGATCCAGATGCGGCGGCAGATCCGCCGATGAGAAGACGTTCTTTTGCAAGGGACGACCGGCCTTTTCTACAATCGCGTCTTCACTTCGACACGCACCGTATTGGACCAGATCACGGTCTGTCCAGAGCCGGAAATACTTGTGCGCCAGGCGACAATTTCAGTGCCGTCCTGAACAAGGATTGGCCTGATTTCGCGGATCTGGCTGGCTGAATTTCGGATTACTCGAAAATACCCAGTGCCGACGAATCGTTCCCCTACTCCGGCGATGGAACCGGCGGCCGTGATGTCAGCGCCGTGCCGAAGGCGGCGACAACAACGGCAGCGATCCCGGCCAGTTGCGTCGCGGTCAGGCTTTCATGCAGGAACAGGAAGCCGGCCAGTGCACCAAGCCCAGGCTCCAGGCAGGTCAGCGTGCCGTAGATGCGCGCCGGCATGCGGGTCAGCGCCACCATCTCCAGGAAGAACGGCAATGCGCTGGAAAACAGGCCGACGAGCAGCGCGCTGACCAGGATCGACGGGGCCAGCAGCGCGGATCCCGCCTGGGCGACACCGAAGGGCAGCACCAGCACGGCGGCGATGGCCATGCCGTAGGCGGTGGTGCGGGTGCCAAGCTCCGCGCCGGCCTTCTGGGCCAGCACGATGTAGAGCGCCCAGAAGCCGCCGGCCGCCAGCGCCAGCATCACCCCGATCGGATCAAGCGGCGCGAGGGAACGAACGAAGGGCGACAACAGCAGGATGCCGGCCACCGCCAGCGCGATCCAGGCAAAGTCGCTGGCGCGCCGCGAAGTCAAGGTCGCCACCAGAAGCGGGCCGGTAAACTCCAGCGCCACCGCGATGCCGAGCGGAATCCTGGCCAGCGCTGCGTAGAACAGGAGGTTGAGGGCGGCGAGCGTCACTCCATAAGCGACCAGCCACGGCATGGTGGCACGCGAGGGCCGCATCTGCCAGGGCCGCAGCACCGCGATCAGCATCAGCGCACCGATGACCAGCCTGAGCGTCGTCGTCCCTTGCGCGCCGATCTGCGGGAACAGGCCTTTGGCGAAGGTGGCGCCGATCTGGATCGACACCATGGCGCCCATCAGTGCTGCGACAGGCAAGGGCGCCGCTTCGCGACGGGCAATCGGCGTCGGTGTCACGTGATCCCATCCTCCATATCGCCGGGTCCAAACCCGACCGGCGGCATGGAGATAGGGCGAACCGGCCGGCCTGTCGTGAGGCAGCGGCAACTGGCTGCTAGGGCACGGCCAAGTGCCGCCGGCCGGTCAGTTCAGGGATTTGCGCCGTGGCGGCGGTGCCGGGTGGCGCTGCTCGAGGGCCGCTGCCGCATCGGTGCGGCCGGTCCGGCGCAGTCTTTCGAGATAGGCCGGCAACTCGCCAAGGCAATGGAACGGCCCGCCTTCCCGGATCACCGTCACCAGCGGGTCGACATCGCTGTCGCTGCGGATGGCCATGGCGCTGCGCCAGTCCTCGAGCAGCCGGCTGGCATGATCGACCACATCGCTTCGGGAGCCTGAGAGATCATGCTGCTCATGCGGATCCTCACTCAGATTGAACAGGCTGACCGGGCCGAAATCCTTGTAGCCGTCATGATAGGTGCGCAGCATCAGCCAGTCGGCCCCGCCGAGCCGGAACCGCACGCCGCGCTGTACCGCCCACGCACCCTGGCTCAGCACCAGGAAATCGCGGCCACCTTCCTCCTTCGCGGCAAGCGCCGGTGCAAAGGAGCGCCCGTCCCAAAGCGCCGGAACGTTGCCGCCGAGCCGGTCGATCAGCGTGGCGGCCCAGTCGAAATGATAGTGAAGGCCGCCATTGACGCCGCGCATGTCCTCGGCGCCGGGCCAGCGGATGACCAGCGGCACGTTGCAGGTGAATTCGTCGGCCGTCTGATGATCACCCCAGACGTTGAGCTCGCCGAGGTTTTCGCCATGATCGGCGCCGATGACGATGATCGTGTCGTCGAACAGGCCTTGCCGCTTCAACTCCTCGACGATGAGACCGACATGATAATCGGCATAGAGCACGCCGGTGTCGTAGCCGTCGAACCAGGCCTTGACGGTGTCCATGCCGCTGATCGGCGACGGCATGCGCCGGTATTTCGATCCGCCCGGCTCGACGTCGAAGCCCGAGGGTTCCTGCGGGCTGTGCGGGCCGTAGCCAGCATGGCTCTTCTCGAATACCGCCCTGGTCATCCAGTCGGGAAGCGGCTGGTCGGCGAAGGGGTCGCCGAAAGCGTCCGGCGCGCGATAGGGCGTGTGCGGGTCCCAGACATTGACATGCAGGAACCACTTTTTTGCCGAGCCATTGCGCTTCAGCCAGTCGATCGCCAGGCCCGAAACCTCGTCGGCGTTCTCCATGCCGGCCTTGCCGGGATTGATGATCTCGTTGAAGCCGGCATACCAATGCCAGCAGCCATGCCGTTCGCCAAAACTGCTGATGGTCGTGGTGTGGTAGCCGAGATCGCGCAGCGCCCGCATCCAGCCTTCCTCGTAGAAGGTGCCGGCCCAGGCTCGCTCGGCGCCTTCGCGGAACGGCTCGCAGGCGGTGCCGCCATGGCCGACCACGCCGGTCCGCATTCCGTGGCGGCCGCTCCACAGCGCCGTGCGCGACGGATGGCAAGGCACATCGGACACATAGACGTTCTCGAAGCGGATGCCCTCGCCGGCAAGGCTGTCGATGACGGGAGAGGTGTTGCGATGATAGCCGTAGCAGCCGAGGTGGTCGCGCCTGAGGCTGTCGATGTCGATATAGAGAACGTTCATGGATGGCTCGTCGCTGCTGTGATTGTCAGGAAACAGGCCCCGGTTCGCTGCCGGGGCTTGCGGTTTGCAAGGGGCGATTTCAAGAAGGCCGTCAGGCCGAAATGTATTGATCGCCCAGATAATAGTCCTTGGGATCGAGCGAGGTCTCGAGCTTGCCAAAGGTCTTGAACAGGTCGTTCATCGTCGAGAACCAGCCGTTCACGGTGCCGTCCTTGGTTAGCTTGATCAGTTCGGCCGAGGTCATGAAACGGCCATAACCGGCTTCCGTCTTCAGCTGGTCGGCAGGAATGCCGAGCAGCTTGGAGGTGATCTCGATCGCCTTGTCCTGGTTGGCGGCACGAAAATCCTGCGCGTCCTTGATGGCGCGCACCACGTTGCGGACGAGATCGGGATTGCCCTCGACCAAATCGTTGCGGGCAATGAAGACGCTCGGAAATGTGGTCTGCGGATAGAAGTCGTCGTTCTTGGCCAGCTCCACCAGATCGGGAACGCTCTTCTGGATGATGCCGACGAACGGATACCAGATGCCGGCCGCGTCGACCTGCTTGGAGGCGAAGGCCGCCACGATGGTGCTCGGGTCCATCTGCACGATGTCGAGGTCGGTCATCGCCATACCGGCCTTGCGCAGCGCCAGCCGCAACAGCATGTCGCCCGAGGTGCCGGCCGCGATCGCGACCTTCTTGCCCTTGAGGCCGGCGATGGACGTGATGCCGGCTTGGGCGATCACCCGGTCCGAGAAGCCGACATCGTTGACGGCGATGATCTTGGCCTTGCCGCTCGCCGGCAGCCACAGCGCGCCCGGTCCGAGATAGCCGCATTCCAGGCTGTTGGCGCCAAGCGCCTGGACCTGGATGGGGCCGTTGGTGAAGACCTTGATATTGGCATCGACGCCGTGCTTGGCATAGAAGCCCTGGTCGGCCGCGACGCCGGCCACGCTGGCGCCCCAGAAATCGCCGTTGTAGCCGATGCGTGCCGCCGTTCCCGCCGCTCCGGCACGGATGCCAGAGGCAGCGAACGCGGCAAGTGCCGCCGATGATGCGATGAGGTTACGTCTTGTCAGTGTCACCATACTCTCCTCCTGTCACTGTTACTGGTGGTAAACGGCTTGCCAGACGCGGTTGCGGATGCTCATGAACTCCGCCGAAAGCCGGATTTCCTCGGTTCTTGGGTAAGGCAGGCCGACGTCGATGATCTCCTGCAGCCTGCCGGGCCGCGCCGCCATGACGATGACGCGGTTGGCGAGGTAGACCGCCTCGTCGACATCGTGGGTGATGAACATCACGGTGCGCCGCTCCCGGCTCCAGGTGTCGAGCAACTGGTCCTGGAGCTGCACGCGGGTCAGTGCGTCGAGCGCCCCGAAGGGCTCGTCCATCAAAAGGATCGAGGGATCGACCGCATAGGCCCGGGCGATCGCGCAACGCTGCTTCATGCCGCCCGAAAGCGTCTTCGGCAGCGCGTCGGCGAAGTCGCCAAGGCCGACGAGATCGATGAAACGCTCGGCGATCTGCCGGCGGCGCGAAGCTTCCTCGCCCTTGATGCGCAGCCCGAACTCGACGTTCTGGCGTACGGTGAGCCAGGGAAACAGCGCGTATTGCTGGAAGATCATGCCGCGCTCCGGACCCGGCCCCTCGACCGCCTTGCCATCGACCAGCACGGTGCCCTCGCTCGGCTTCAGCAGGCCGGCCGCGATGTTGAGCGCGGTCGACTTACCGCAGCCGGACGGACCGACGACGGTGACGAATTCGCCGTCGGCGATGTCGAGCGACAGCCGGTCAAGCGCGACGAAGGCATTGTCCTTGAGGTCGAACCGGCGCGTGACCTTGTCGAAGACGATCTTGGGCGGCATCACACGCGCTCCTGCCAGACGGTCAGCCGGCGCTCGATCACCAAAAGGATGCGATCCATGGCAAGGCCGAGAAGGCCGATGGTGATCAGGCTGACGAAGATGGTCGGCAGGTCGTAGTAGAGTTGCGCCTGCTGCATGCGGAAACCGAGGCCGGTCTGCGCGGCGATCAGTTCGGCGGCCACCAGCGTCGCCCAGGCCGAGCCGAGGCCGATGCGCACGCCGACCAGGATGAACGGCGTCGATGCGGGAATGATGACGCGCAGGAAGATGGTCATGTCCTTGGCGCCGAGCACGCGCGCGGCGTTGATCATCGTCTTGTCGACGCTGATGACGCCCTGATAGGTGGCGACGACGCCGGCCAGGAAGGAGGCCAGGAAGATGACGAAGATCTTCGGCGTCTCGTCGATGCCCATCGTTACGATCGCCAGCGGAATGATGGCCAGCGGCGGGATCATGCGGAAGAACTGCAGATACGGCTCGATAAGCGAGCGCGCGACCTTGTACCAGCCCATGACGAAGCCGACCGGGATCGCCAGGATGACGCCGAGGAGAAAGCCGGTCATCACCCGAGCAAGGCTCGACATGATGTCGGTGGCGAGCTGCCCGTTTGCGATCAGATCGATAAACCTGGACGCAACCTGTGGCGGTGGCGGCAGGCCCCCCGCGCCCCCCGCCGTCAACACCCACCAGATGGCGATGCCGGCGACGAGACCGCAGAGATTGAGCGCGAGACCGCGATAGTCGATACCCCGATCCTCGTTCGAGCCGCCGCCGGAGCGTGTCGTCTTCGACGCTTCGCTCATCGCGACACCCCCGAATAGAAAAAATGGTCGAGCGCCGCCGCAGCAGCACCGATGGCGCCGGCACCAGGACCGAGGCTCGACCGCTCGACCCGCAGCACGTCGCGCATCGGCGGCAGGACGCGTGGCGGAACGCCCCGCCTTATATGATCGATGAAGCTTTCCGGGGCTTCGGCCAGGTGACCGCCAAAGACGATCAGATCGGGATTGAGCAAATTGGTCGCCGTCGCTATGGCCGTCGTCAGATGCCGGAGCGCCGCGTTCCAGACGTCGGGATATTTCTCCACCGCGGCCAGCAGGCGCCTGGGATGAGGCGTGTCGATATGGGCGGCGCGGGCCAGCGCGCGTTCGGACAGGAATGTCTCCAGGCAGCCCACATTGCCGCAGGCGCAACGCTCGCCATCCTCGACCACCTGGACATGGCCGAGCTCGACGGCCCCGTAGCCGCCGGGACGGAACGGCATGCCGTTGATCACCAGGCCGGCGCCGAGGCCGGTGCGCAGATAGATGTAGAGCAGCGCGGTCGTGTCGCGCCCGATGCCGTAGCGCGATTCCGCCAGCGCCATCGCGCTGACATTGTGCTCGACCACCACCGGCATGCGCAGCGCCGTTTCGAGCTCGTCGGCGAACGGCACGTCCTTCCAGTCGTAATTGACCGACTGCAGGTTGCGGCGGCGCTTGGTGTCCACCGGTCCCGGCACGCCGAGCCCCAGGCCGATCAGGCGCGAACGGTCGACGCCGGTCTTCTTGATCAATTGCTCGACGATCCGCACCACCATGCCGATCACCGCGGCGGGTTCGCTGGTGGCGGTGTCGAAATGCTGCGAGGCCATGGCTTTCGAGGCGGCCCTGAGGTCGGTGATGGTCGCGTCGATCGTTCCCGCGCCAATGTGCACGCCAACCACGGACAGGGCGTCGGGCACCAGCGCGACGCCGATCGCCGGCCGGCCGACGGGTGCATCGCCGGCAGTGGCCTGGTTGAGCTCGACCACGGTGCCTTCCCGCAGGAGATGGGCCGTCAGATGGGTCAGGGCGGTGGGTGACAGCGAGGTGCGCCGCGCCAGTTCGGCGCGCGACTGCGGACCGTCGTCGCGCAGGATTCGCAGGATCGCTCCGTGGTGCGCGCCCATTCTTCCTCCCTATTATTTTCTAATGTTAATAAATTAATTAAGCCTGTCAAGCACGGCAAAGCGCGGCTTGCGACTGGCATCGATGCACCTGGCTTTCACCCTACCCTGCCGCTGGAGTAGGGGCATTGACGCGAAGGGAGATAGCGGGGAAGGCAAGGCCGTCATGAGTAGGTCGAAGATCAGCCAAGCGGAGACGGCCACCTATGCCGCTTGGCTCCCGCGCGCTAAGGGGCGGTGGCAGCCGAGCGCTTGAACAGGATGGTCACCCGCGTGCCCTCGCCGGCGCTCGACGTCACGTCGAACTCCGCCTTGGCATTCTCGGTCAGCGAGCGGGCGATCAGCGCGCCGAGTTTGCCGCGCTTGGGCCAGCTCTCGCCGTCCGGCAGGCCAATGCCGTCATCGGCGATCACGATGCGGCAGCCATCGCCGTCAACGATGCTGTGCAGCGTGATCGTGCCGCCGTCACGTCCCTGGAAGGCATGTTTGAGCGCATTGGTCAAAAGTTCGTTCACCACCAGCCCGGTCGGCATGGCGACATTGATCGACACCGGATAGGTGTCGACCTTCATGTCGAGGCGGATGCCCTCGACCGCATGCGAGTTCATGACCGCCGACGCGATCTGGCTGAGATAGACACCAAGATCGACCTCATCCTTGCCATCGTCCCCCGACAGCGTCTGGTAGAGGATCGCCAGCGCATCGACGCGCCCCGCCAGCCTCTCGAAACGCTTCTGGTCCGGTTCGGCCGCGTTGCGCGTCTCCATCCGGATCAGCGCGGTGATCATCTGCAGATTGTTCTTCACCCGGTGCTGCAGTTCGCGCAGCAGCGTGTCCTTCTCACGGATGCGCTCGTCGATCGATCGCGCATCTTCGGTTTCGCCATGGGCCGAAACGTCGACCAGCGCCACCAGCCGGAAGCAGGCCTTGCCATTGTCGTCCTCGATGACGTTGGAATAGACGTCGACGATAGTCGGTTGGCCTTCCTTCCGCTCCAGCCGGAACGTGCCGATGAAATCAGTGTCCTCGACCACGGCCTCGAACAGCGGCCGGTCCTTCTGCTTGTGCAGGCCGGTGCCGGAAAGCGCCGCCCAGTGTTGGCGAGCGAGCATCGCCGCCTTGAGGCCGGACAGTTTCTCGAATTCCGGATTGGCATAGACGACACGCTCCTTCGAACCCAGGTCCGAGACGGCAATGGCGATCGGCACCTGGTCGAGGAACTTCTTGAACTGTTCGCTTTCGAGCGCGCTGGCAAGGTCCGGCGTTTCGAGCAGCTGCCCGACCGCTTCGGCCTTCTGTGTATCGGATGTCATCTGCGGCGCCTGTGCTGTGTGGGCACCATCAATAACAGCGATGCGATCACCCCGCCATCGCCAAACATGGAGTCCGCATTTTCACGCCCCGCATCGGCGATGGCGGCGTGTCTGCCGAATTGACGCCGCTGCCTGAGAGTGCCTCAGGAGGCCGGCTTCGACGCCAGCCGTGGACCGGTCTTGACGTCGACGATCTCCGGCTTGGCGCTGTCGACCGCGCCATCCCAGCCGCCGCCGAGCGCCTTGTTGAGGGCGATGTAGTTGGTCGCCAGCAGGACGCGGCTTTGCAGCAGCGAGTCCTCGGCCGAATAGAGCGAGCGCTGGGCGTCGAGCACGTCGAGGAGGCTTGTCTCGCCGGCCTTGTAGAGCGTGCCTTCGAGACTTGCCGCCTCGCCATAGGACTTCGCGGACGAGGCGAGCTTGCCGATCCGGATGCGCTCCTGCGACAACAGCACCAGCGCGTTCTCGACATCCTCGAGCGCCGTCAGCACCGAAGACCGGTAAGCGATGAAATACTGATCGCGTTGCGCCTTGGCGACCTCGACGGCCGCCTGCAATTGGCCGGCATTGAACAGCGGCACACTCAGCGTCGGCCCGAACGACCAGCCGATCGACGAATTCTTGCCGAGATCGCCAAGCTTCAGCGCCGCCGTGCTGATGTCTCCCGTCAGGCTGACCGAGGGATAGCGGGCGGCTTCGGCCTGGCCGATCTTGGCGGTATATTGCGCATATTGGCGCTCCGCCATGCGCAAATCGGGCCGCGATAGCAGGAGGTCGGCGGGAATTCCGGTGGGCATCGGCAGGCGCGGTGCAGGAATGGGCGCGACCCGCTTCAGCCGCTCGTTGAGCGAGGCAGGCGGCCGGCCGGCCAACACCGCGAGACGATGCACGGCCTGCGCATAACTTGCCTCCAGCGTCGGAACGGCGGCTTCGGTGCTCGCTGCCTGACCCATTGCCTTGGCGACATCGGCGGCGGTCGCCGTGCCCGCCTGCGCCATGGTGCGGGTAAGTTCGGCGGTCTGTCTTTGCGACGCGGCCGAACGACGGGCGAGCGCGATGCGGGCCTGGTAGCCGCGCGCCTGGGTATAATAGGAAGCGACATCGCCGACCAGGGTGAGAAGCGTCGAGCGCAGTTCCTCCTGCGAGGCGTTCAGCCCGTAGTGCGCGGCCTCTACGCCCCTCCGGTTGGCGCCGAACAGGTCGAGCTCCCAGCTTGCATCGAAGCCGGCCTGGTACTCGCTGTAGGTGGCGTCAGAGCCTGATGTGGTCTCGGCCGACTTGTTGCGGGAGGCCGAGCCGGAGCCGTCGTCCGAAGGCAGCAATGTGCCGGCACTCTGGCGATAGCTGGCGCGCGCCTCGCGGATTTTTGCCTTGGCGGTGGCGACATCGAGATTGCCCGCAACCGCTTCCTCGACAAGCGTGTTCAGCTCGGGATCGCGTAGCCGCTGCCACCATTTTGACAGTCGTGCCGGCTGGGCAGGCTTTGTCGGCTTCTGGCCGCTCCAATTCGCCGGCATTGCCAGTATCGGTGTCTGATAATCCGGACCGACGACGCATCCCGCGAGCAGGACAGCGGTGAGCATAGGCGCAAGAAGCCGCCTCGCGGCCACCGAGCCACGTTCCAAACCTGTCATGTGAAGTTTTCCTTATTGCTGGGTGGCCGTCACCGGCGTCTCGCCCGTATCTGGTTTGGCCGCCCTGCCCTTGAAGATGCGCCGCACCGTGACGAACAATAGCGGCACCAGGAAGACGCCGATCACCGTCGCC
>NZ_RZPF01000175.1:0-9795 GCF_004022735.1 Mesorhizobium sp. M7A.F.Ca.AU.001.01.1.1 | reverse complement strand
GCCTATGACCAGCAGGACGACAAGGCCGACCCGCGCGAGGGAACGCTCGTCGCCCAGAAATTCTGCGACAATGACAAGGTCGTGCTTGGCCTGGTGAACTTCAATTCCGGCGTCGCCCAGTCGACGCTGCCAATCTATGAAGACTGCACGCTGCCGACCATGACCTTCGGCTCCAATCCGTCTCTCACCAAGCAGGGCTACAAGTTCATGGTGCGCCCGGTGGCCAACGATCTGGCCGGCGCATTGTTGCCAGCCGAATATGCGCTGGGCAAGCTCGGCGCCAAGACTGCCGTGATCGTCAACGACAAGCAGGTCTTCGGCCAGGGCATTTCCGAAATCTTCGCCAAGAACTTCGAAACCGGCGGCGGCAAGGTCCTCGATACCATTGCCGTGGCGCCATCCGACGTGGACTTCACCGCTGTGCTGGCCCAGATCAAGTCCAAGAAGCCCGATGCGATCTATCTCGGCGCCGTCATGCCGCAGCTTGCGCTGTTTGCCAAGCAGATGCACGAGCAAGGTATCGCCGCCGTGCTAATGGTGCCGGACGGCGGCTACACGCCGGACCTCATCAAACAGGCCGGCGAAGCCAATGTCCAGGGCACGCTTGTCGCGATCCAGGTGCCGCCGATGGATGCCTCCCCCGAGATCGCCGATTTCGCCAAACTCTACAAGGCGAAATATGGTGAGGAAGCCGGCCCGTATTCGATCTACGGCTATGTACAGGGCCAGATTTTGGAACAGGTGCTGAAAACGACGAAAGGCCTCACGCGTGAGGACCTCAACGCGGCATTGCATGCAGTTAAGGCGAAGACCGTCGTCGGCGAGCTGGAATTCGACGAAACCGGCGAACTCAAAGTCGCCCCATCCTACCTCTACAAGGTGGAGGGAACGGGCTTCCATCTCGTCGGTTCGAAATAGCAGCCAGACCGCCGGAGCCGCATCGCTACGCGCGAAGCGGCTCCTTCACCTGTTGACGGGCGTGCCTGCCGCAAGTACGGGCGGCCACGTCGACCATTCCCCTTCCCGGTTCGACCGGTCCATGGGGTTGCAGGCACAGGACGCCGGCCCATGCTGGGAAATCTTATCCAACAAACGGTAAATGCCCTGACCATCGGCTCGATCTACGCCCTGATCGCGCTCGGCTACACCATGGTCTACGGCGTGTTGCGCATGATCAACTTCGCCCATGGCGAGATGTTCATGCTCGGCGCCTATGTAGCGTTTCTGGCGCTCAGCCTGCTGGTCGGCGATGTCGGGATGTCGGGCGCGCTGGCGCTTACCGCGGCCTTTCTCGTGGCGATCTTCCTCGTCGGCCTCATTGGAGTCGGCATCGAAAGGGTCGCCTACAAACCGCTGAGAAGCTCCACCCGGCTCGCGCCGATGCTGTCCTCGCTCGGCGTCTCATTGTCGCTCGTCACCGGGGTGCAGATCCTGGCCGGCCCACAGCCAGTCGCCTTTCCCAGCTTCTTCCCCGTCGTCCGATATCAGGTGATGGGCGGCACCATCACCTTGATGCAGATCGGCATCCTGATCGCCGCCTTCGTGCTGATGTTCGGCCTGCATGTCCTAGTCAACCGGAGCCGTATCGGCATCATCGTGCGCGCCGTATCGGAAAGCCGACCGACCGCACAGCTGCTTGGCATCAACGTCAACGGCGCCATCTCCATGGTGTTCTTCGTCGGGCCGCTTCTCGGCGCTGCCGGCGGCATCCTCTATTCCAGTTACTATGGCATCATGTCGCCCAGCATGGGCGCCGTCATCGGGCTGAAGGCCTTCACCGCGGCCATCCTCGGCGGCATCGGTTCAATCCCCGGCGCCATGCTCGGCGCCTTCATCCTGGCTTTTATCGAAGTGTGGGGAACCGCGCTGCTGCCCATTGTCACAAACGGCGTGCTCGGCACCGAGTATCGCGACGTTCTCGCCTTTGCGATCCTCATACTCGTGCTTCTGGTCCGTCCTGCCGGTATACTCGGCGAGGCCGTCTCCGAGGAAAGCATCGTGTACAAGAGGGAATTCTGATGGCCGCCGCCGACACTCTCGCCGCGGCCCGGCCGCGTGCGAACCGGACCATCTCCTGGCTCGTCTTCGCCATCGCGATCGCGCTGATCATGGCCACGCCCTTCCTGCCCAACTACCATGTCCGTGTCCTCAACAGCCTGCTGATCTACATCCTGCTCGGCATCGGCCTGAACATCGTGATCGGCTATACCGGGCTGCTGGATCTCGGCTTCGTCGCCTTCTACGCGGTCGGCGCCTACAGCTATGGGCTGCTGGCAAGCCCGCAGCTCGGCCTGCATATGCCGTTCCTGCTCATCCTGCTCGTCGCCGCCTGCCTGGGTGCGGTCACCGGCATATTGCTCGGCATTCCGGTGTTGCGATTGCGCGGCGACTATCTGGCCATCGTCACACTTGGCTTCGGCGAGATCATCCGCATCATCATCAACAATCTCGACTGGCTGACCGGAGGGCCGCAAGGCATTGCCCGGCTGGACAAGGCGTCGATCCTCGGCATACAGATTGCCCGGCCGATCGACTTCTTCTGGCTGCTGCTGATCACCGTGCTCATCGTCGGCACCGTGGTCTGGCGGCTCGAGCGCTCCATCCTCGGCAAGGCGTGGGCGGCGATCCGCGAGGACCAGGATGCCGCGCGCGGCATCGGCATCAACACCACCAATGCCAAGCTTGCCGCTTTCGCCACCTCGGCCACGATCGGTTCCATAGCCGGCGCGATCTTCGCCGCATCGCAGCGTTTCGTCAGCCCGGAAAGCTTCACGCTGCAGGAATCGGTGCTGATCGTGCTGATGATCGTGGTCGGCGGCATCGGCAACATCTTCGGCATCGTCGCCGGCGCGGCAATCCTGATCCTGCTGCCGGAGCTGCTGCGCGAATTCGCCGAATGGCGCATCCTCTTCCTCGGTCTTTTGATGATCTCGCTGATCATCGCGCGCCCGGCCGGCATCGTGCCGCGCAGCTTCGGGCCGGAGAAACTGATCCGAGGGCTTTTCGGAAAATGACGCTGGTCTTTCAGAGCCTTCGCAAGGTGTATGGCGAGGTCGTCGCCATCGACGGCGTGTCGACCGACTTCGCTCCCGGCATAATCCACGGCGTGATCGGACCGAACGGCGCCGGCAAGTCGACGCTGATCAACATGACGGCTGGTTCCTACACAGTGTCGTCGGGCTCGATCACGCTCGACGGCAAGCGTCTCGACAAACTCAAGAAATACCAGATCGCCAATTCGGGAATTGCCCGCACCTATCAGAACATCCGCCTCTTCGACCAGATGTCGGCGATCGAGAACCTTGAAGTCTGTTTCTATCCCGCCGAGGTTGCGGCCGCCTGGAGGGAAGTGATCTGGCCACCCTATGCCAACGCCCAGCGCCGGCGCCGGCGTGAGAAATGCATGGAAATCCTGCGGTTTTTTGACCTTCAGGGCTACGCCGACGTCGATGCCGGGGGCCTGCCCTATGGCCGACAACGCATGCTGGAGATCGCCCGCGCCTTGGTCGCCAATCCGCGCGTCCTGCTGCTCGACGAGCCCGCCGCCGGATTGAACCACCACGAGACGGCGGAACTGACGGCAAAACTCACCGCGTTGCGTTCGCCCGACCGGATCATGATCGTCGTCGAGCACGACATGGATCTCGTCATGACACTCTGCGACAGCATCATCGTCATGCATCATGGGAAACTGCTCTTCCGGGGCACGCCCGCCGAAGTGCAGGCAAGCACCGACGTCCAACTCGCCTATCTGGGAACCGCCAATGACATCGACGACATCCGGGCCGCTGCTCAGAATCGCCGGGCTCAGCTCGGGATACGGGCGCGTCGGCGTTCTTGAGGGCATCAGCATTGACGTCGATCCGCACGAGATCGTCGTCATCCTGGGTCCGAACGGCGCCGGCAAGACGACGCTGCTCAATTCCGTTTCCGGCGTGGCGCGGCCCACCGCAGGCAGCATCGCGTTCGAGGGCCGCGACATCACCGGGATGCGCCCCGAACAGGTCGTGCGTCTCGGCATCACCCACTGCCCGGAAGGCCGCCAGATCTTCCAGCGCCTGACGGTGGAGGAAAACTTGGTCGCGGCCCATATCGGTCGCGGCGGGAAGAGTTTCGAGGCATTGCGCGCCGAGGTGTTCGAGCTGTTTCCTGTGCTCAAGGAACGGCGCAACGGCATGGCAAGCCGCATGTCCGGCGGCCAGCAGCAGATGCTGGCGATCGGGCGCGCGCTTATGGCCGAGCCGAAGCTTCTGATGCTCGACGAGCCGTCTCTCGGCCTTGCCCCGAAGATCGTCCACCAGATCTTCCGCATCATCCTCGACCTGTCGCGCCACGGCATTTCGATCCTGCTCGTCGAGCAGAACGTTCAGCTGGCGCTTGAATGCGGCGACTACGCCTACCTGCTCAACACCGGCAAGGTGAAGCTGCATGGCCCGGCGCAGGAAATGGCCGCGCATTCGGCCCTGAGGGAACACTATCTCGGCGGCGCCAGCGAGGACGTCCTTCATGTTTGAGGTCGACTGGAAGACGCCGCATCTGTGGCGCAAGACCGCGAACAGGCGCCCGGCCGCACCGGCACCGCAAGGCGACCTGAAGACGGACGTGCTGGTGGTCGGCGGCGGCTTCACCGGCATGGCCGCGGCACTCGGCGCGCGCGACAGCGGCGTCAATGTCATCCTGCTTGAGAGCAACGAGATCGGATCGGCAGCGTCGGGCCGCAACAACGGCCTTGTCATCTCCCACCATTCCAAGGCCTCGCCGGCGGAGTTCGAGGCGGTCTACGGCAAGACGATCGGTGAGCGCTACAATCGCATGGTTGCGGATGCGGCCGGCGTAGCCTTCGGCCTGATGCAGCGCTTCAACATAGACGCCCACCAGGTTCAGGAAGGCTGGATCCAGCCCGCTCACACCGACACCACGCTTGCCCGCGCGCACCAGTTCTACGAAGAGTGGAAAGCCTTCGGCGCCAATGTCTCCTGGCTTGACCGGGCCGAAGCCAGCGCGCGCATCGGCAGCCCCTATCTCGGCGGCTGGATGGTGCACAATTCCGGCCACATCAATCCGTTCGCCATGACCATTGGCCTTGCCGGCGCCCTTGAGCGCGAAGGCGTGACCATCTTCGAGAACGCCGCGGCGTCTCGCATCGAGAAGGTGGAAGGCGGCTGGCGCGTCTTCACCGCAACGGGAAGCGTCACGGCGCCAGAAGTGGTGCTTGCCACGAATGCGCTTACCGGCGACCTCTGGGCTGGGCTGAAGAAGACACTGATGCCGTTCAAGGTCTTCCAGGCCGCGACAAACCCGCTGCCGGAAGGCCTGCGCACCCAGATCCTTGTCGGCAACCCCGCGGTGTCCGACATGCGCAACGACATCCGCTATTTCCACTACGACGTCGACGGCCGGCTGGTGAGCGGCGGCACGCATACATTGTGGTTTGACGAGGCCGACCGCGGTCGCGCCAAGGTCTCGAGCATGCTGGGCAAGGCTTTTCGCGCATTCGGCGGCGAACCGCCGATCGTGGAATACTGGCATGGCACCTTTGCCGTGGTGCCTGATCGCAGACCTCGCCTCTATCGCCTGGCACCCGGCCTCGTGTTTGGCGGCGTCTATTCCGGCCGCGGCGTGGCATTGGCAATGTCTCTTGGCCAGGAAATCGGCCGCTGGGCGGCAGGCCGGCGCCGGGACGAGCAGATGCCTTTGCCGGTCACCAACATGAAACCGGTTCCGTTCCATCCGGTCGCCGTGCAGGTCGCGAACCGCATGCATCTCTGGAACCGCTTCAAGGATCGAAGCTCTTGATGACATTATAGGCCGACGATGCTGATTTTGTGCCGGCGGCTAGCTGGCCGAGGCAGAAGTCTCAATCAGACAGCCCATGCTCGGTCACGACTGGGCCGAAAGCGGACTGGTAGCTTCAGGCATCAGCGGAAGCCGAAGCGGACCTTCAGCGTGGCTGGGACTTAGGGCCTCCGACTGATCCAAAAGGAGGTTCTGTCACGGTCTCAGGCGTTCCCCCTTCGGATCGTACCACGGCTTGAGCTGCGCAATGGCCTTGTATCGCTTCCAGGCGATTTCGATCTCCAGAGGGGCGGCTGCCAGCCAGGCATCGTCGACACCGCCCTCGCATTCGACATAGCCCATGCCGAGCGAGGCGCCGATGCGGTGGCCGTAGGCGCCGGAGGTGACCGAACCGACGATCTTGCCGCCGCGCCAGATCGGTTCGTGATGATAGAGGAGAGGCGCATCTTCGGCCTGCAGCCGCAACTGCACCAAGCGGCGGCGCGGCTTGCCCGCCTCCTTCTGCAGCAACAGCGCATCACGGCCGATGAAGCCGCCTGGCTTGTCGAACGCCACGGCAAAGCCAAGCCCTGCCTGCAGCGGGCTGTCTTCCTCGCCGATGTCGTGACCCCAGTGGCGGTAACCTTTCTCCATGCGCAGCGAATTGATGGCGAAGTAGCCGCCTTGGCGCAGGCCGAAATCGGCGCCCGCCTCGGCCAGCTTGTCGAAGACATGGGCGGCGAACTCGGCGGGCATGTAGAGCTCCCAGCCAAGCTCGCCGACGAAGGTCAGCCGGCTGGCGCGCACCCGCGCATAGCCAAGGTCGATCTCGCGGCTGGTGCCGAAGGGAAACGCCGCCTCCGAGAAGTCATCGGGCGAGACGGCGCGCAGGAGATCGCGCGATTTCGGCCCCATCAGCGCCAGCATGGGCAGGCCGGAGGTGACATCCTGCACGAAGACATGCGCGTCCGCCGGGATATGGCGCTTGAGCCAGGCCAGGTCGCGCCGCTGCGACACGGCGATGGTCACGACCATGTAGGCGGTTTCGGAGATGCGGGTGACCGTGACATCGGCTTCGATGCCGCCTAGCTCGTTCAGCCATTGCGTGTAGACGACGCGGCCGGCGGGTACGTCGACATTGTTGGCACAGATGCGGTTGAGCACCGCGCAGGCGTCACGCCCCTCGATCCAGTATTTCACGAAGCAGGAATGGTCGAACAGCGTAACGTTGTCAGCCGTGTTGCGGCTTTCCTCGCCGCAGGCGCCGAACCAGTTCTGGCGGCCGTAGGAATAGTCGATCTCGGCCTTCATGCCGGGCAAAGCGAAGAAGCCAGGGCGTTCGTAGGCGGCGGCCTCGGTCATGCAGGCACCCGCCGCCATCAGGCGGTCGTGGAACGGGCTCTTGCGGATGTGGCGCGCCGTGGCGAACTGGCGGTATGGCCAGTGCATGTCGAACAAAAGGCCAAGCGTTTCGGTGGTGCGGTCGTAGAGATATTTCTTGTTCGACTGGAACGACATGGTGCGGCGCACGTCGACATCGGCGAGATCGACCGGTGGGCGCCCGTCGCGGATCCATTCCGACAGCGCCTTGCCGACGCCGCCCGAGGAGAGGATGCCGACGGAATTGAAGCCGGTGGCGCAGAACAGGCCGGAGACCTCAGCCGTCTCGCCCAGCAGATAGCGGTCATCCGGCGTAAAGCTTTCCGGTCCGTTGAAGAACAGTTTGATGCCGACATCCGCCAGCAGCGGCACCCGCCTGGTTGCCATTTCGAGGATCGGTTCGAAATGCTCGAAGTCCTCGGGCAGGCTGTCGAAGCAGAAATCGGGCGAGATGCCGTTATGGCCCCACGGCTTGGCCACCGGCTCGAAGCAGCCGAGCAGCAGCTTACCGGCGTCTTCCTTGTAGTAGGAGCACTCGTCGCCCAGGAAAAGCACCGGCAAATTGGCGGGCAGGCCGGGGATGGTCTCGGTGACGATGTAGAAATGCTCGGCGGCGTGCAGCGGCAGCGTCACGCCGATCTGTGCCGCGAGATCGCGCGACCACATGCCACCGCATATCACCACCTTGTCGGCGCGGATCTCGCCCTTGTCGGTGACCACGCCGCAAACGCGGCCGTTCTCGACCAGGATTTTCGTGACCGGCGTGTTTTCGAGAATGCAGGCGCCACCGGTGCGCGCGCCCTTGACATAGGCCATGGTGACGTCGGTGGGGTTGACCTGTCCATCATTGGGGAACCAGAAGCCGCCGACGATGCCGTCGATGTTGACCGGGCTCCAGCGTTCCTTGATCTCGCCGGGCGTGACCATGTCGACCGGCAGGCCGAAATTGCGCCCCATCCAGGCGCCGCGTGCCAGCTCCTCGAAGCGCGCCTCGGTGTTGGCGACACGCAGCGAGCCGCGCTGCATGAAGCCGGTGGCCTGTCCGGTTTCGGCTTCGAGGCGGCCGAACAGCTCGCCGGTGTATTTCGCCAGCTCCGTCATCTGTCGCGTCGCCCGCAACTGCGTCACCAGGCCGGCGGCATGCCATGTCGTGCCGCATGTCAGCTGCTTGCGCTCGCACAGTACGACGTCGGTGATGCCAAGCTTGGTGAGGTGATAGGCGACCGAACATCCGGCAATGCCGCCGCCGACGATGACGACATCAGCCTGTTCCGGCATCTGTTCTGAACTAGCCCCTGACATTACGCGTCCCCCTGAATTGCTGCGCGGCTCAGGCATCTGGCGCCCTTTCGGAGCAGCGTCATGCCGTCGCGTCGATGGATGTCAATGGCGTGCCGCACGCTGCGGCCCACCGTTTTGTGCCCGTCATGCGTGATGGGGCACTTTGTCGGTATCGTTTCCGGCCGCGTGGGGCTTGGCCCAGGCGAAGCGCCGTTCGATCCGCTTCTGCAGGATCATCAGTACATAGACCATCGCCAGGTAGTAGAGGGAGGTGACGGCGTAGAACTCGGCATAGCGGAACGTTGAGGCGACGCTTTGCTGGGTGACCGCCATCAGTTCCGTCAATGAGATCACCGAGGCCAGCGACGTGGTCTTGAGCAGCGTGATGAACTCGTTGACGGTCGGCGGCAGGGCGATGCGCAGCGCCTGCGGCACGACGATCAGGAAGAACACTTGCGGCTTGCGCAGGCCAAGTGCGGCGCCGGCCTGAAACTGCCCTTCTTCGACGGCGCTGAGCGCCGCCCTGTTGATCTCGACCTGATAGGCGGCCTCGTTCAGCGTCAGCGCCAGGAGGGCCGCGATGAAGGGCGAAAACCAGGTCTCGCGGAAGATCGGCCATATTTGCGGCAGGCCGTTCCAGACGAACAGCAGCAGCAGAAGCGCCGGCAGTGCGCGGAAAACAGCGATATAGGCCGTCGCTCCCCAGCGCAGCACCTTGTTTTGCCCGTTGAGCGCCAAGGCAAGCGGCAGCGACAGGAGGATCGCCGCCGCATGCGCGAGTATTGTCAGGGCGAGCGCTACCAGCGCCGCCCTGAAGAACGTCCCGGAAAAAAGTGTCGACCAGAACAAGCCAAAGTCAAAGCTCACGGAACCCTGCCGATCGCGCCGTTACTGACCGATGCCACTGATGGTCGACATCGGAAGCTTCCACGTCTCGGCGATGGTCTTCATGGTGCCGTTCGCGGCAAGCTCCTTGACAGTAGCGGCGACCGCCGCCGCGTCAGCCTCATCCTTGCGGAAATAGGCCGCGTACTGATCCTGCGCGCCGGCCGAGTAGACGATCTTCAACTCACCGGGCTGCTGCAAGTCGCGGTAGGCGAATTCGGTGTCCTGGCTGATCGTCGCGACCGCGCGACCCAGCACCACCTGTTGCATCGCATCGGTCTGCTTGGGATAGGTCTGCATGGTGATCTTGTCGCGGCCGGCCTTGGCCAGGTCCTCGTTCACCTTGTCCAGCAGGCCTATATAGGAAGTGCCGGACTGGACGGAGATGGTCTTGCCGGAGAAATCCTCATAGCTCTTGTAGGCGGACGCATCGTCGGCCTTGCCGATCATGACGACGCCGGTCTTCAGATAAGG
>NZ_RZPF01000174.1:0-9805 GCF_004022735.1 Mesorhizobium sp. M7A.F.Ca.AU.001.01.1.1 | reverse complement strand
CTTCAGATACTGGCCGTTGACATAGTGGATGCCCATGGCGCCGCCGGTGATGCCGCTGGCACAAGGAATAGGCGCATAGCCCTCTGATACCGCTGCCTTGACGTCGACAAACCGGCTGTTGACAGCCCGCACCTTGTCGGCCAGCGGGCCGGAGGCAGCTTCAGCCGGCTCCTGATGCGCCTGCGCGAGGGTGGTGCAGATTGCCAGCATGGTCCCCGCCATAAGAAGTCCGCTGCGAAAGTTTGATATCATCTTCATTCCATTCTTCTTGAAAAAGCACAGCTGGCCGGCCGCCGAAAATACGGAGGCCCGGCAGGCAAGCGCTGTGGCTGTTGTTGCTTGGAGATCCCGAAATTGATGTAACGGCTACCGAAAAGGATCATCCCTTCGGCAGATACGGGATCGTTCCGGCCAGATCGGTGTTGTCGATCATCTGGAAACGGCTGTCGCTGCCGTCCTGACGGGCCGAGACGAAGGGCGCGTAGGCAGGATCGGTGGTGAAGGCGCGCGCCGCCGCTTCCGACGGGAACGCCATCAGCGCGATCAGCGTGGTATCGAGCGGCTTGCCTTCAAGCGTTTTCACATTGCCGCTGCGCGACAGATATCTGCCGCCATGCTTGTGGACGAGATCGTGCACCGAGGCGGCGTAAGCCGGCACCCACTGCGGGTCGTTTATCTTGATGTCTGCGATAACGTAGGCGGTCATGGTGGTCTCCTGGTTGCGGTGCACAGGCGTATCCCGTGCAACCGGCCAAAAGGCTCGCATGGCAGGACCCTCGCCAACCAGTCCGCGATCTGTACCGGGGCAGTACAGTTTCCGTACTGGCCGCTTCATTCATGAAGGCCTAATATTCGGTCAGGTTTGAGGGAGAGGCACCAATCATGAGCCAGCACGGATACAAACAATTCTGTCCGCTATCGATGGCCGCTGAGGTGCTGTGCACCCGCTGGACCATGGTGCTGATGCGTGAACTGGTGGCCGGCTCGACCCGCTTCAATGATCTTCGCCGCGGCGTCCCCAAAATGTCGCCGACCCTTCTGTCGCAACGGCTGAAGGAACTTGAGATCGCCGGGATCGTCGAGCGCAAGGAAGTGCCGGGCGAAAAAGGCATCTTCGAATATCGGCTGACGGAAGCCGGCCGGGATTTGCGTCCTGTCGTCGAGGCAATGGGCTTCTGGGGGCAGAAATGGGTCGAATCCCGGCTGTCGCTGAAGAACCTCGATCCGTCGTTGCTGATGTGGGACATGCGGCGCAATCTAAACCCCTCGCCGCTGCCTGAAGGGCGCACGGTGATACAATTCCTGTATCAGGATCTCCCGGCGTCCAAACGGTCGTGGTGGCTGATCGTCGAGAAGCACGGTGAGGTCGATCTGTGCTGGTACGATCCGGGCTTCGATGTCGATCTCTACGTCTCGACCGACCTGCACACGATGACGGCGATCTGGATGGGAGTGCTGACCGTCGAGAAGGCCGGCGCCAGGGTTGCCCTGACCGGCGACCAGGCCATCGGCAGGAAGATGCAGACCTGGCTCGGCCTCAGCCCGTTCGCGGTGGAGCCCAAACGCGCGGCTTAGGAGAATCGGTGCATGTTAGGCGCGCCTGCGGCCCCTGTCATTTGCAAGGTGATAGGGTTGCACGAGGACTTCGGCGGGAATTTTCCATTCCTTGTTCAGTTTGAAGACCATATCCAGGGTGAGTGCGCGCTTTTTGTTCAACACCTCGGTCGCCCGGGGTGATGATCCGATCACCTCGGCCAGCGCCTTCCGCGACAGGTTGAACAGTTCCATGTGCGAATGAATGGCTTCAACGGGATCCGGTGCTTCAATCGGGTAGTGCTTATCCTCATAAGCCTCGATCAGGGTTGCGAGAACGTCGAACCGGTCACCATCGAGAGAGCCGACCTCCGGCTCATTTTCGAAATATTTAGTGATTTCGGCGATCGCCCAATCGTAATCGGCTTCGGTCTTAATGGGTCGAATGTTTTCCATCACACCTTCTCCGGATCAATCTTGTCATACTCTTTGTGCGTGCCGACGAATTTGATCAGAACGCGGTGAAACTTGTAGGCGACGTGGACAATCAAACGATACTTGTTGCCGCTAATGTCGAAAATGATGCGATTGTCACCTACGAAATCAACTGTCGCTCCAAACGCATACTTGACGTCAGCCGGGGTCTTCCAATCAGCATTCCCGACAGCCACATACCAAGCCGTCAAAGGAGCTTCGGCCTGATTGTGTTTTGCCCAAAAATCCTTCAGCGCCTTCTTGGCAATTATCTGCATGACCTGATATAGCAAATTCCCAAATTGGGAACAAGAGGATTTTCCCAAATTGGGAAAGGCAAGTGAGGTTCTCCAGGCACTTGTCAGGAAACGGGTGGCGGGGCCGGCTTGTGGTGGCTTCAATGCGGTCATGTTCATCACCCTGGCCAAGAATCTGAAGTCCGCGCCGCTGCAAATCACCGACGATCCGCGCTGGGCGCGCATCGTCGCGCGCGACAAATCCGCTGACGGCGCATTCTGGTATTCGGTGGCGACGACGGGCGTCTATTGCCGGCCTTCCTGTCCGTCTCGGCGCGCCAATCCGAAAAATGTGCAGTTGCACGACACGCTGGACCAGGCCAGGGCGACCGGTTTTCGCCCGTGCCGGCGCTGCGATCCACATGGCCCGTCGCTCGAGGCCGGCAACGCGGCGATGGTCGCCGCTGCCTGCCGCAGGATCGAGCAGAGCGAGGAAGAACCCTCGCTCGCTGAATTGGCTGATGCCGCCGGCCGCAGCGCCGGTTATTTCCACCGCATCTTCAAGGCGGTCACCGGATTGACGCCGAAGGACTATGCCGCCGCACACCGCGCCGCCAGGGTCCGCCAGGGCCTGGAAGACGGCACCAGCGTGACGGCTGCGATCTACGATGCCGGTTTCAATTCGAGCGGGCGTTTCTATGAGAAATCCATTGGTATGCTCGGCATGACGCCGACGCGCTATCGCGCCGGCGGCTCCCATGAAGAGATCCGCTTCGCCGTTGGCGAGACCTCGCTCGGCACCATCCTGGTCGCGTCCAGCCAAAAGGGCGTCGCCTCGATCCTGCTCGGCGACGATCCCGACGCGCTGGTGCGCGACCTGCAGGACCGTTTCCCCAGGGCACGGCTGATCGGTGGCGACCGCGACTACGAGGCGCTGGTCGCCCGCGTCGTCGGTTTCGTCGAGGCTCCGGCGCTCGGCCTCGACCTGCCGCTCGACGTCCGCGGCACGGCGTTCCAGCAGCGCGTCTGGCAGGCCTTGCGCGCCATCCCCGCCGGCCAAACGGTTTCCTATGCCGAGATCGCGCATCGCATAGGCGCACCTAAGGCGGCCCGCGCCATCGCCGCCGCCTGCGCCGCCAACAATCTTGCCGTCGCCATTCCCTGCCACCGCGTCATCCGCAAGGACGGCGCACTTTCCGGCTACGCCTGGGGCGCGGAGCGCAAGCGCGCGCTGCTCGACCGCGAGGCAGCGTCCGACAATGCCAACCGGTCGGTACGGGCCTGACGAGGACCGGCAATGCGCGCGATGGCAAGGTCTCCCACCACCGATGCGAACATCCAGACCCAAGCTGCCGGCAGCCGCCGCGCCCCTGACGCGAAATCATGGGTGATGACCGCCATCGGCCAGATGGTCGATGATGGCAAAGCCGAATGGAGCCGCACCGCAACCGGCGAGGTTGAGTTGCGCCTGTCATCAGGCGAAGTGTTCGTGCTGGGCGAAATTTCCGTCACCCGTGTCGCATGACGTCCTCAGGCGAAGTGCCAATGATCCAAATCAGCGCTCTACGGCGCCGTAGAGCACCTGCCTTGGAGATTCGAATTTGAAAGCAAGCATCGGAGTGAGCGCCAATCAGCACGTGGCTAGGGTTCAGGCACAGACAAAGGAGTGAAGGCAATGAACCTCGTACAAACCAATATTCCGGCGACGGTCACCAAGCTCGCCGCCCTCGATATCATAACCTACGCCATCGGCGAATCCCCGATCGGTAAAATCCTGGCGGCACGCAGCGCTATCGGCGTCTGCGCCATCCTGATCGGCTCGGACGCCGACACACTGGAGCGGGATCTTGGCCATCGCTTCCCGGGCAAGCTACTGGTCGAAGACGGGGCCACCTTGCGCGACGATCTCGCGGCAATCGCGCGCTTCATCGAAATGCCTGGCGTCGGCCTCGACCTGCCGCTCGACCTGCGCCGCGGCACGCCATTCCAGCAGCGCGTGTGGGAGGCGCTCCGAGGCATCCCGTGCGGCGCCACCATCACCTACGCCGCGCTGGCCCAGCGCCTCGGCCAGCCGGACGGCGCCCGTGCCGTGGCGACGGCCTGTGCGGCCAACGCGATTGCGCTGGGCATTCCCTGCCACCGTGTTGTCCGCGCCGACGGCACGCTGTCGGGCTACCGCTGGGGCGTCGAGCGCAAGCGCGCTCTGATCGACAAGGAGGCTACGATATGAATGCCCATGCCAGGGTTGCCGCATCGGCGGTTGAAGCTGCTCGGACGCGTGTCGCGGGTTACGACTGGCCCGCCCTTGCCGCCGAACTCGACGGTTTCGGCTGCGCGGTGATCGAGAAATTGCTCTCGCCCGAAGAATGCCGGGAGATCGCCGGCCTCTATCCCAAAGAAGAGCATTTCCGCAGCCACATCCATATGGCCAGGCACGGCTTCGGCAAGGGTGAGTACCGCTATTTCCGCTATCCCTTGCCGGACCTGCTCGGCGGCCTGCGCAGCGCGCTCTATCCCAGGCTGGCCGAGGTCGCCAATCGGTGGAACGAGCGGATGGGGCAGGCTATGCGTTATCCCGCGACGCATGCCGCGTTTCTCGATCAGTGTCATGCCGCCGGCCAGACGCGGCCGACGCCGCTGCTGCTGCAATATGTGCCTGGCGACTTCAACTGCCTGCACCAGGATCTCTATGGCGACCTCGCCTTTCCGCTGCAGGTGGCGATCCTGCTCTCCGAGCCGGGCCAGGATTTCACCGGCGGTGAGTTCGCGCTGACCGAGCAGCGGCCGCGCATGCAGAGCCGGGTCGAGGTGGTGCCGCTGCGCCAGGGCGACGCCGTTGTCTTTGCCGTCCACAACCGGCCGGTGCAGGGCACCAAAGGCAATTACCGCGTCAACCTGCGTCATGGCGTCAGCCGGCTGCGCTCAGGCATGCGCCACACGGTCGGGATTATTTTTCACGATGCGAAGTGAGCAGGGAGAAGATGGAGGTCCCCCTCACCCCGCCGGTGCATAGCGACTGACCACCATGCCACAGTCATAGGTCTTCGAGCCGAGCAGCCGCAGGTTTCTAAAACCGCCCTGATCAAAAATCCGGCGGCCCGCACCCAGCACCGCCGGGTTGATGAAAAGCTGAAACTCGTCGACCAGCCCGGCCGCAATCAGCGCCGACGCGAAACCGGCGCCGCCGAACACGGCCATGTCGCCGCCCTCGCCCGCTTTCAGCGCATTGACTTCGCGCGGCAGGTCGCCGCTGGCCACGCTCGTGCGCTCCCAGGCCGGCTCCCCGGCCGATTGCTTGAGCTTATCACTGAGCACCACCTTGCGGGCGTCGACGATGCGTTGCGCAAAGGCGTAGAACGGATCGTGCGGAAACTTCTTGGCGGCATTGCCCCAATGGGTGAGATAGCCCTCCTGCGCCATCTTGCGGCTGAGCAGGATGGTATCGACGCCTGTGAAGACAGCGTTGAAGTCCTGCTTCAGCTCATCGTCCCAGGCGCTCTCGTCACCCCACTCCCAGAGCTGCCAGGAATGGTCCTCGGTGGCGCCGACAAAGCCGTCGACCGACATCTGCATCTGCAGGACCAGCTTTTTCACCGTCATTCTCCTCACGGCTATCGCAAAACAGTTTACATTTGGAACTGTTGACGCAAGGCCAAAACGATGTCAATAGTAAAGTGATTTAGAAATGGAACCATAGATGGCGACGCGCGAAAAATCCGACTGCCCGATCAACCTGTCGCTCGAACTCATCGGCGACCGCTGGACGCTGCTCATCATCCGCGACATGGTCTTCGCCGGGAAAAAGCACTTTCGCGAATTCCTGCAATCCGACGAAGGCATCTCCTCGCGCACGCTGGCCGAGCGACTGCAAACGCTTCAGGACGAAGGCATCCTCACCAGAAGCGACGACCCGACGCATGGCTTGAGAACGGTCTACCGGCTGACCGAAGCAGGCATCGACCTATTGCCGGTGCTGGCGACGCTCGGCGCCTGGGGCAGCAGGCACCGCAAGGCCGACGAGAGATTGGCCAGGATTGCCAACCAGTTGGCGGCAGGCGGCGAAGCAGCGCTGGAAAAGATGAAAGCGGCGCTGCGAACGGAGCATAGTGTCTAGGCGGTTGCGTTCAAGCCGAACCGGCATGGCTGTTGCCGCACCCAATCGCTCTTCGCTTGACAACCATCCATCTTTGTTCTTTATTTGTTCTATTCTATCAGCAACTGCGGATGTGCGGTCGATGGAAACGACAGCCACCATCCTGCATGCCGATCTCGACGCTTTCTACGCCTCTGTCGAGCAGTTGCTCGATCCGCCGCTGCGCGGCAAGCCGATCGCGGTGGGCGGCGGCGTCGTGCTCGCCGCTTCCTATGAGGCGCGCGCCTTCGGCGTGCGTGGCGGCATGCCGGGGCGCAAGGCGCGCGAACTCTGCCCGCATTTGATCTTCGTCGGCGGCAATTTCAGCCATTACCAGCGGCTGGGCGATGCGGCGATCAAGGTGCTCGACGATTTTACGCCTGTGGTCGAGCGCATTTCCATCGACGAGGCGTTTGCCGACGTCGCCGGCTGCACGCATCTGTTCGGCTCGCCGCAGGAGATCGCGACAACCATCCGCCGCCGCGTACGGGCCGAACTCGGCCTGCCGATCTCGATCGGCGTGGCGCGCACCAAGCATCTGGCCAAGATCGCCTCGCAGGTCGCCAAACCCGACGGGCTGGTGGTCGTCGAACCCGGCACCGAACTCGCCTTCCTGCATGATCTGCCGGTCGGACTGATGTGGGGCGTCGGCCCGGCGACCAGGGCGCGGCTGGCCGAGATCGGCGTCGAGACCATCGGTCAACTGGCCAGGACGCATGGCGGCGCGCTGACGCGCCTGCTCGGTCCCGCCGCCGGCGAAAAGCTCGCCGCCCTGTCCTGGAACCGCGACCCGCGAAAGCTGGAGACGAAGCGCCGCGCGCATTCGGCCGGCGCCCAATCGGCGCTTGGCCAGAAGCCGGCTATGGCACGGGTCATCGTGCCGACACTGCTGCATCTGGCCGACCGCGTCGCCAGCCGGCTGCGCGCCAAGGCAAGGCCCGGCCGCACGGTGACGGTACGCGTGCGCTTTGCCGATCTCCGCGCCGTCACCCGTTCGATCACGCTTGACCAGCCGATCTCGGCGACCGCGATGCTGGCCGAGATCGCCGGCGATCTGGTGCGCGGCCTGCTTGCCGACAATCCACAGGAGAAAACGATCTCGCTGCTGGCGATCTCGGTCTCGCATCTTGAGGAAAGCTTCGAGTTACAGCTCGACCTGCCGCTTGGCCTCGCCGACGAGAGGCGCCGGCCCGGCACGAAGAAGGGCCTAGCACGCTTCGACGCCGACCGCGCCATCGACAAGATCCGCGAGCGCTTTGGCAAACAGGCGGTCGGCTACGGCACGGTGGCGCTGGAGGCGGCGCGCTCGGTTCCCGACGAATTCAGGGAGTTGGCGGAGAAGGAGCTGTGAAGCCGGGGGCTACTCCATCTCTTCGCCGTCCCAGTACCGCCTCACCGCTCCCATGTCGAAAATGCCGTCGCGCCGGCGCAAGGCGTCGACCGCCATCTTGTTGGAATCTGGATAGACGCAGACCTCGTTGGGATTTTTCTCGCCGATCATCAGGTAGCGGCACGGCCCCGTGCCGCTGTTGAGGAAGGAATGCCCGACCGCCAGGCCGGCCGGAAAGCAGACATAGTCGCCGGCTTTCATTTCGTGGCGCTCCTCGCCAAGCAGCAGCGTCACCTCCCCTTCCAGGATCAGCGCATGCTCCTCTTCCAGCATGTGATAGTGCCGGGGCGCCAGGCGCATGCCGGGCGCCGGCGCTTCGATCAGCATGCCGACATGATAGTCGGAGCGTCCCAGCGCGGCATAAGTCAGGTGCCTGGACCGGCCGCCGAACCGCGGGCCTTCGCCTTCGACCTTCCATTCGACAGCATCGCTGGCGATCGGCGGGATCGGCGCGGCCGGGGGTTTGGTGACACCGGCCGTCACATCCGACGGCAGCGGATCGCCGGCGGTAAGGCCGGTGTTCTCGCCGTCCCAGTAAGTTCGGATGGCTGCGAGATCGAAGATCGCGCGGCGGCCCAGGGCGCGTACCAGCACCTTGTTGGAGGCGGTGTAGACGACCACTTCATTCGGGTTGCGCTCGCCGACGATGACATAGCGGCACAGTGCGTCGCTGGTATTGATCAGGCAATGCCCCGCCGCGGCACCGGCGGGAAAGCAGATGTAGTCGCCGGACTTCATGGCATAGGCCGCGTCGCCGACATACGCGGTAAGCGCCCCTTCGAGGATGAAGACATGCTCTTCCTCGAAAATATGGTAATGCGCCGGCGAGGACTGCTTGCCAGCCGGAAGCTCCTCGATTGCCACGCCGACACGGTGTTTTTCGCCAAGGGCAGCCAGCGACAAATGCCGGTAGCGCAGGCCGAAGCGTGGCACATCGGACCATTCCGTCCACGGCACCTCATCCGATGCGAATGGTAGCGGCGGTTTAGCTTCGTCCACCATTAGGGCCTCCTGGTCCTGTCGCCCTGCCCTCGTCGCGTGCTGCTGGAGGGTCCACGACAGAACAAAGCTGCCAGCTTCCGGCTAAACCGCCAAGCGGTGTTCGCTACGCTCCTGACAAAGCCGGACAGAAGCCGCGCGCTTCAGCCTCGGATGGCCTTGCCCGCCTGCTGCAGCAATTCGAACGCCGCGAAGCGTTTGGCATGCCAGCCGGCCAGCGTAGCGTCGGGATGATAGACCTCGCCGAGTTCCGACATGCCGGCCATCGCCGCCGCCACATCCTTGTAGGCACCGGCGGCGACCGCGCCCAGCATCGCCGAGCCGAGCAGCACCGGTTCCGGCGAGGTCGAGGCCACCACCACCATGCCTGTGGTGTCGGCCAGCAGTTGGCGCACCAGCGGGCTTTGGCCGGCGCCGCCACTGACCACGATGGTGTCGACGGCAATGCCTTTCTGATGTTCGGCCTGCACGATCTGGCGCGCGCCGTAGCCCAGCCCGCAGACCCCGGCGACATAGAGCCCGACCAGGCTGTCGAGGCTGGTGTCGAGATCGAGCCCGGCGATCAGCGCGCGCGCGTCCGGGTCGGCGAAGGGCGCGCGGTTGCCGAGGAACTCCGGCACGACATGGATGCCGCCGACCAGGGCCGGCGTGGCCGCGGCTCCATTGCGGCTTTGCGCCTGCAGCGACAGCCAGGCGCTGAGACTGAGCCCCTCGGCTTGCGCTTTGGCGGTCGCTTCGCCGGCTGCAGGATGCATGCGCACCAGATGATCAATCGCAGCACCAGCTGCCGACTGGCCGCCCTCGTTCAGCCACAGGCCCGGCACCATGGCCGAGAAATACGGACCCCAGACACCGTCGACGAAGGCCGGCTCGGCGGTCGACGACATGGTGCAGGCCGAGGTGCCGAAAACATAGGCCATGCGCGACAGCACGCTGCCGAAATCGCCGCGCGCGCCGACCGTGCCGACGCCCCCGGCATGCGCGTCGATCAGTCCGGCCGCCACCGCGGTGCCGGGGTTGAGACCAAGGTCTGCTGCTGCC
>NZ_RZPF01000173.1:0-9810 GCF_004022735.1 Mesorhizobium sp. M7A.F.Ca.AU.001.01.1.1 | reverse complement strand
CCGACCTTGTGGCCCCATCGGAACCGCAACAGGAGGAAAAGGGCATATGGGCGGCCATTGCCTATTCGCAGGCCGATAGCAAATACGGCTTCTTCTGGGGCGCCGACAAGCGGCAGGAAGCGAAGGACATCGCACAGAAATATTGCGAGAACGCAGGCGGAAAGGCCTGCAACGTCGTCACCGTCTTCCGCAACCATCGCCATTGGAATGATGACGACGAGACCGGCTTTCCCTACAAGCACTGCGGTGCGCTTGCCGTGGCAGACAAAGTGGAGAACCGTTTCACGCCCTGGGGCGTGAACTCGGCCGAGACCCGTCGGGAAGCGGAGGATCTCGCTTTGCAGGCCTGCGAGGCGACGGGAGAGAAATGCAAGATCCGCGAATGGGTCTGCACATGAAGCTTGGCCCGAAGGCCGTCTCCGCATGTGGAGCAATTCTATTCTCATTGATGTCGCCGGCGTCTGCCCAGCAACAGGTGGCGGCTGTCCCGGATGGACCCTCATCGCTGCGTGAGGTCTATCAGGACTGGAGCGTGACCTGTTCGGTACGGGAAAAGGCGAGAGTGTGCTCGCTTGCGCAAGACCAGGTCCAGCAGAACGGGCAGAGGCTTCTTGCCATGGAGATCGCGGCACGCCCGGACGGTTCGACGACGGCTACCCTGCTTCTGCCCTTCGGCATCCTCCTTGATCCGGGCGTGACGCTGCAGATCGACGATCAACCGCCGTCCCCGCAGCGCTTCAGGACCTGCCTGCCGACGGGTTGCGTCTCCGTCTTTACGGTTGATCGGCCGACGCTTGGAAAGCTGAGGGGAGGCTCGGTGCTGAAGCTCAATGTCACGACGGACGCCGAGACCCCGCTGAGCTTCCCTGTGTCGCTTCGCGGCCTGACCGCGGCGCTCGACCGCATGGTGGCGTTGAGCGCAAATTAGGGTGCGCGCTGACCAGCTTTTGGCCGCAGTGAGCCACATGAAGCGTACGCCGGCCGCCGCGATGGAGTATTTTTGGACGCGGCATCCAAAGGGGCGTGCCTGAAAAAGGGCTCAACTTCAGGTTGGATCATCGACAGCCGCTATCCGAACCGGCCATGATTCTGGCCATACCGGCCCACTGGCCTGCCGTTTTTTGTGCTTTCCCACTGAATGCGGCGTCTGGATACAACCGCAGCGAGCCGACGTTATGTGCTATTTTTGCTACATCTCGCAGCCTTGTTGCCCAAAAAGGCTATTTAGCGATCTCTAAATCAATAATCGCTCACATATTTCGTGAATCTGTGAATAATCCACCGACGGGCAGGCCTTGGCTTGGTTAGCGCTCTGAAAAGGACGCTGGGGAAACGTTAGGGTGGGATTAATGAATACGACAAACATGTCGACCATAGGCAGGCGCCTTGGTCTTTTGATGGCGGCCACCATGCTGACCTGCGGCAGCGCTCACGCGCTCACGCTCAAGGAGGCGATGGCTGTCGCGGTGGAGTCCAATCCCGAGATTGGACAGGCGATCGAAAATCGCGAAGCCATCGAGTTCGAGTTGCGGCAGGCCAAGGGCCTTTATCTTCCCAGTGTCGATGTCGAGGCATCGGCTGGCGTTCGCCGGCTCGACAATCCGTCCCGGCGCTCTCTTTCCATCGAAGGCGATGCGCTCTATCCGGCTGAAACGGATCTTACCGTTTCGCAGACGCTTTATGACAGCGGCGGAAGGCGGGCCGAATTGAACCGTCAGGCATCGCGCGTCGACGGCGCTTCGTTCCGCGTTCTGGAACGGTCCGAATTCATCGGGTTGTCCGTTGTCCAGGACTATCTGGAATACATGCTGCAGGCCTCGATCGTTGCCGAAGCGAAGAAGAATCTCGGCTTCCACCAGGCAATTCTCGGCGACATCCGGCAAGGCATCTCGGGCGGCGCGCTGAACGAGGCCGACCGTCAACAGGCCGAGGAACGGCTGTTCGCCGCCAAGGCGCGCATGCAGGAGGCGACCGAGGAACTGGAAGCGGCCAAGATCCGCTTCTTCAAAACCGTCGGAAAGCCACTGACCAGCCCTTCGAGGCCTGGCGATGTTTCGGCCGCACTCCCGCGCTCGCTCGACGACGCGATAGGGTTGGCGCGGGAAAGCAATCCGCGCGTACACATGGCCAACAGCGACATCGACGCGGCGGCCTCCCTCGTGGACGCTGCGCGGGCAAAATTTGGCCCCTCCATCATCGCTGAAGGTCGGGCCCGGGCAGGAACCGACATTGACGGCGACGATGGCGACACCACCGACCTGCAGGCGCGCGTGGTCCTGCGCTGGAACCTCTACCGCGGTGGCATCGACAAGGCCAACGAGCAGGAACAGATCCGCCGCACCAGTGAACAGCGTCTCGCGCTGCATCAGGTCCAGCGCGAAATCGAGGAAGCCGTTCGCACCTCATGGGATCGCCGTTTCCGGCAAGCCGATCTGGCAAAGACCCTGAGGCAACAAGCCGCTGCCAATGAGAAGCTGGTTGCTTCCTATCGCGAGCAGTTCAAGGTCGGACAGCGCTCGCTGCTCGACGTGCTCGATGCGCAGAATACACGGTTCAACACGGCAACGCTGGCGGATACCGCTTCCTACGCATCGCTGTTTGCCCAGTACCGGCTCCTGGCCGCGACCGGACAGTTGCTGAAAACGATGAATCTCGAGCCGGCAAAGCAAGCGACGGCCTATGCACGCACCGAGTTCGCAGCACCGGAAACCGCGGACACAGAAACCTATGCGCGGACGCCATCGGAGCAGAAGAACGACCTGCCATTCGATATTCTCGCTCCGGTGAGGAAGAAATAGGACAGCACAAGGTCCAGCGAGCGTCCTGACGGGCAGATCGTGAACCAGCAACCCAACATCCTCTCCCCGAAGGAGGCGTTCAAGGCCTGCTTCTCGGCCGTTGCCGGATATCTCGGCAGGCCGAGCGCGGAGACCGTGCTGTTTGCCGGCGTGCCGCTCTCGGACACGCGAATTGCGGCCGACGACATCAGGCACCTTGCCGAACGCATCGGCCTGGAAGTCACCGAGTTCAATCATCGCGATTTTCTCAGGGGGCGTATCGACCTGCCGGCCATCGTCTTTCGCGTCAGCCAATTGCCCGTCGCCCTGCTGGCTCTAGGCGAAGGCGATGCGTATATCACCGCGCCCCAGGAAGACGGCCGCACCACGATCGGCCGGTCGGAACTGGCCGCCAGCTACATCAGCGGCGGCGCTTCCTTTTCGATCACCTATGCCAATGCCGCCGAGACCATGTCGGTCGGCTCGGCGGCCAGGATCGAGCGAAGACATTGGCTTACGGGGACGATGGGCGCTTTCTGGCGCACCTACTCGAAAGTCGTCCTGGCGGCGGTGTTCATCAATCTGCTGGCCATAGCCTCGCCGATCTTCACCATGAACGTCTACGACAGGATCCTGCCGAACAAGGCGATATCGACACTGTGGGTCCTGGCTCTCGGCATCGGTGCGGTCATCCTGTTCGACCTGCTTTTGAAGACGGCAAGGGCTTCCCTCATCGACTATGCCGGGCGCAAGGCGGATCTGCGGATATCCTATCTGCTGTTCGAAAAAGTGCTGAACTCGTCGCTTTCGGCGCGCCCCGGCTCGACCGGCGAATACGCAAACAGGGTCACGCAATATGAGTTCGTCAGGGAGTTCTTCACCTCCAACACCATAAGCGTGTTCATCGACACGGCATTCGTCTTCGTCTTTCTCCTTGTGATCTATGCAATAGGCGGCTGGCTGGTGATCATACCGGCGCTGGCCTTCGTGATGTCCGTCATCGTCGGCCTGGTCACCCAGCGCCGCATCGGCAAGCGCGTCGCCGCCTCGATGAACGAAGCATCGCAGCGCCAGGCCCTGCTGGTCGAATCGATCTCGACGCTGGAGACCATCAAGTCGCTGCGCGCCGAGGCGTATCTGCTGCGGAAATGGGGAGAGCACTCCAAGAACGCCGCCAACACGTCCGAGAAGATCAAGCAGCTTTCGGCGGCGGCGGGCAACATCACCCAGTCCATACAGCAGCTGGTGACCGTCGCCCTGGTCGTGGCCGGCGCCTATGCCTTCTCGGAAGGGCATGTTTCGACAGGAGCAATCATAGGAACGGTGATGCTGGCGAGCAGGGCCGTGGCGCCGCTCGGCCAGATCGCCATAACGTTGTCCCGGTTCCGCCAGGCCATGCTCTCGCTGAGGATGGTGAATTCGATCATGGCTCAACCGGAAGATCGACCCGACACGGTGGGCTTCGTCAACCGCCCCATCCGCAAGGGGGCGATGGTGTTCAGGAATGTCGGGTTTGTCTATCCAGGCTCGGAAAACGAAGTTTTGACCGGCCTGAATTTCTCGGTCAAGCCGGGTGAGCGGATCGGCATCATCGGCCGCATAGGATCGGGAAAGACGACGATGGGTCGGCTGGTCGGCCGGCTCTTCCTGCCGACTTCCGGTGAGTTGCTGCTGGATGGGATCGACATTCGCCAGTATCACCCGTCCGAGGTTCGCGCCGCGGTCGGCATCGTTGCGCAGGCCGGCGACCTGTTCTCGGGCACCATCAAGGAGAACCTCCTGATGGCATGCCCCGAGGCTACAGACGAACAGATCATCGAAGCGGCAAAGGCTGCCGGCGTCGATGATTTCGTTTCACGCCACCCGCGCGGCTACGACATGAATGTCGGCGAGCGCGGCACCAATCTTTCCGGCGGCCAAAGGCAGACGGTGGCGATCGCGCGCCTGCTGCTGACCAAACCGAAAATCGTCTTTCTGGACGAGCCGTCGGGCTCGATGGATCTTGCTTCCGAACGCCAGTTGATCAAGCAGCTCAAAGTCGCCTTTGACCGCGACACCACGCTGATCGTCTCCACACATCGGTTCAGCATGCTTGAACTGGCCGACCGCCTGATCGTTATCGAACAGGGCAAAATCGTTGCCGACGGACCGAAGGACCAAGTCATACAGGCGTTGCAGAAAACAAGCGCCTGACAAAACAATTATTGCTGCATCCAATGCGTTGGGGCGTGGGAAATGCTTGCCAGGGAAGATCGGCCGCCGCTGTTTGCGTCGGCGTCCATATTCATCATCGGAGCGCTCTTCGTCGTTTTTGTCGCCTGGGCGTCCTTTGCCGAAGTCGATGAGATCGCACGCGGCGACGGCAAGGTCATACCTGCTTCCAAGACCCAGATCATCCAGGCGAGCGAGGCCGGTGTGGTTCAGGAAATCGCCGTGACGATCGGCCAGGTCGTCAAGAAGAACGATCTCATCATCCGCCTGGACAACACGCTCAACACGTCCAGCCTTGGCGAGCAGCAGGCCAAGGCGCGCGCGCTGGAAGTGCGCATAGCAAGGCTGAAATACGAACAGGCCGGCAATCTCTCGGGCCCATTTCCGTGCCCGCAGGACATCCAGTCGGTCGCTCCGCAAATCTGCGACAATGAACAGAAGCTGCTCATCGCCCGGCGCGGGAACTTCGACAACAAGCTGTCCGTGCTCAAGTCACGCCTCGATCAGCGCGAGAAGGAACTTGCCGAGGCGGAGGCCAATTCCGATCGTCTTACCAAGAACCTGGCGGTCAGCGACCAGGAGGCAAAACTCGTCGACGCGATGGTCAAGAAAGGCCTGATGGCAAGGACCGAGCAGCTCCGGGTAGAGCGCGAACAGACCGAACTCAACGGCCAGCTGAACCTTGCCGGCGAAACGATAAAGAAGATCAAATCGTCGATCACGGAAGCTCAGCTTCAGGTCGAGGAACTCGGCCTGCAATTGCAGCAGGAGGCGTTGGACGACCTTACCCAGGCGCTGGCGGACCTTTCGGTGGTGGATGAGACCATAAGGGGAGCCACCGACAAGGTCGCGCGCACCGATATCCGGTCTCCCGTGGACGGCATCGTCAACACGCTGGAGCTGAACACGGTCGGCGCCTTCGTCCAGCCTGGCGCCGTCGTGGCCGGCATCGTGCCAACCTCCGAAACGTTGCTGGTGGAGGCACGGGTCTCGCCGCGGGATGTCGCCTTCATCCGGCCCGACCAGGAAGCCCTTATCAAGGTCACCGCCTATGACTTCTCGATCTTCGGCGGCATCGAGGGCAAGGTCTCCAACATCACAGCCGACAGCCTGGTCGATCAGAAAACGGGGGAGCCCTATTATCAGGTGCGCGTGGCGACGGACAAATCGACCCTTCAAAGAGACGGCAAGGCCTATTCGATCATCCCCGGAATGATCTGCTCGGTCGACATCAAGACCGGGCGCAAGACGATCCTGCACTACCTCCTGAAGCCGATCAACAAGGCGCGCGAGGAGGCGATGAGTGAGCGGTAGCGCCAGCCCTCATCATTCCGATCGCGAGCGGCTGCTTGCGCCAGTCGCCGCCGAGGATTTCGGGCTGGAGTTTCGGGTCGTGGCGCGCGGTGGCATACGGCGCGGCATTCGTCTGGAGCGGGCATTCTGGATGTCGCTGAAGCAGATGGCCGAAAGCAGGAAGTGCACGATCGGCATGCTCATCGACGAGATCGCCGAAAGCCAGGCCCAGACAGGCAATCTGACATCCGCGATCAGGGTGGCCTGCATGCGTGGGTTGGGGGACGAAAACCTGACCTTGCGAAGGCTTGCATCGATCAACACCATCAACGCCATACTGGTCGCGTGCCCGTCTCCGGCCTTTGCCCTGGCTTCTTCGAAGAAGATCCTGTCGTTCAACGCGCCGTTCCAGCAACTGGTCAAGCGCCAATTGCCGATCGCCCCAAGCGATGACGCACGGCACGACCTCAAGCTGGCGCTGGACCTCAATGTGGCCGACATCTTCACGCGGCTCGACGCCAATGGCGAATCGCCGGTGGCCACCGGTTTTGTCATCGGCGCGGGTGACCGTCGATACCGGGGGCAATTGAATGCGGTGCGGGCCCCGGTGCTCGAGCCGGAGCTGCTGATGGCGTTCGTCTTCGGCGGCTGAATGCCCGCCAGTCTTTGGCGAGAACCTATGGCTTGGACTGGCCGAAACCCTATGGCTGAAAACCTTCGCCGGGTGCGACGGTTGCGAAACCGCCCTTGATGTCGGCCATCTGGGCGCCGCCCGGTCTTGAACCGTGGATCCAGGCCCGGTCCGTGCTGAACGAATAGAGCGGGACGTAATCCGGGAGATCGCTGTCACGCATAACGGTGTTGCTGAGGCTGTCGAGAATGAAGGTGCCGCTGCCTGTGCTCACCGACAGCACTGCGTGAAAGAAGCCTCTCTTGCGATCCTGGAGGACGACAAGCGCCATGCTTTGCGTCGGAATGCCGGCCCTCAGCAGGGCCGTCATCTTGAGGATGGCAAAATCCTCGCAATCGCCGGCTCGCCGCTCGAGAATCTCCGAAGGCTTCGCCCAATAGTCGAGCTTGCCGTAGACGACGCTGTCTTTCCTGTAGGCGATCAGGCGATTGACGCTGCTGTTGACGAAGGACAGCTTCTCGCTGAATCCCTTGCCTTGAGCGGCAGCGATCATGCCGGCAAAAGCCGTGCTCTTGTGCTCGCAGGGGCTGCCTGCCGAACAAGCGGTGATTGCCCGGTAGACAGGCGCCCAGCGCGCCGCGACGGGAAAATTGCGCATGGACAAGGCAACCGATCCGAAGACCCCTGGAATAATCGACGCGGTCTGCACCGGATCTATCCCGGCGTCATCTCGCGCCGTTGACGAGCCGTCCCCGCGGCCGACATCCGGGCCATAGCTGCCGGTGACCATGCCGATCCGGTAAGCGTCCGCAGGCTGCCAGGGCTGGGGCCTCGTCAGTGAAACACCGCCGAGACAGGGCGGCGTCTGGACCTTCTCCTGGGGCCTGCCGGGTGCGGGGATATCGCTGGCGAATGACGGCCCCGCCAGGCCGACAAGCCCGATTGCCAGCAGGAGCATCTGGAGCCCGGTTTTCCCCGGAACCGATTTTTGCTTTTTCATAACGCCCACCTTTGACTGTGGACGCTACCAATCTTGTCTCAAATTATTGGAAAGGAAGGTGGATAAATATCCAGCAACTGTCTTCATCTATTTTATTTAAAATTTTATTCAATTTTATACTTCGATTTACCAAAATATCCCGGCCAGTCCTCCGTTAGGGAAGCCTCCGGAAGCCACCATATATCAGGTTATATTGTCGCGGTTTACCACGTGTAAAAAATGCCGAGCAATGCATATCATAGTATATGAAATAGATTAGGGGGCAGTTGCAAAGTAGAAATGGCCGCTGTCTCTATCCGGTAAATATCGGAGGGGTTTCAGCCATGACGAACAATATCGAGTTGGACAGCTTTTCGGGTTCCTTGAACGAGCATTCCGCGTCCAGTGAACACGGCGATCAGGCATCGCCGGCGGAGATCCGGGTCGCACAGGCAAATTCGACGCAGCAGGCCGCACCGGCAGCGTCCGAACCGGTGCCGGTCGATGTCGGCGGCGGAGCGCCCGTCAAGCCGGAAGCCCCCGCGGAAGGGAAGACGCTGCCGGCAGCTGCGCCGCACGAATATGTAGCCGACGCCAGCCACGTGGTAAGGCTTCCTGCCAACGCCTCCATCGACAACATCAAGGTCGACGGCCAAAACCTTGTACTCGAACAGGCCGACGGCTCGGTGATCGTGATCAAGGACGGCGCCCTGAACGTGCCGACCTTCATCATCGGCGACGTCGAGGTGCCGCGCGTTGCCTTGCTGGCGGCGCTGGAAGCCAGCCATGTCGATGTCGCCTTCGGCGCCGACGGTTCCATCTCGGCCGGCCCCGGCGGTTCGAATTCAAGCGCAGGCGGTGATTTCTCGGTTCCCCCCGGCGGCATCGGCGACGGGTTCGACCTGTCGGCATTGCTGCCGCCGACCGCCTTGCAGTTTGGGCTTCTGGATCGCCGCGAACTGTTCCCGTCCATCGTCGACAGGCCGGTTTCAGTGGTGGCCACGTCACTGCTTGCCCCGACCGAAGCGGCCAGTGAAACTGGCCTCGATGGCAACCAGACACAATCGCCTGGCAGCGACGCGCCAAGCAATTCCGAAACCTCAGGCATCGGAACGATCAGCATCGACGCACCGGATGGAATCGGGTCGATCGTTATCAACGGTGTCGCCGTCACCGGCGTCGGCCAGCAGATCCCGGGCCAGTTCGGCTATTTGGAGATCGTCTCCTACAATCCGAGCACGGGTGCTATCCAATACAATTACACGGTGACCGAATCGGTCACTCATCCCGAGCACACGAACGGGTTCGATCCCAACGACACGGTTCCGGACAATTTCAGCATCACTGTCACGGACGTCGACGGCGATTCGGCCAGCACCACCTTTGCCGTCGCCATCGTCGACGACGTGCCGACCGCGGTTGCCGATACGGACAGCGTGACGGAAGACGGCGTGACGGTCGCGGACGGCAACGTGATCACGGCCAGCGGCGGCGCGGACGCGAATGTGACGGACGGCGTCGCCGACGTTAAGGGCGCGGACGGGGCGACGGTAACGGGCGTCGAGGCAGGCACGGTCACATCGGCCTCGGGCCATGTCGGGTCGGCCGTGGCGGGCAGTTACGGTTCGATCACGATCGATGCGGACGGCCACTACAGCTACACGCTGAACAACGGCGCTGCGGCGGTCCAGGCGCTGACCACCGGCCAGCATCTGACGGACACGTTCACGTATACGCTGACCGATGGCGACGGCGACACCTCGACGACAACGGTCGAGATCACCATCAACGGCACCAACGACGTGCCGCAGGTCGTCGTTGACCAGGGCAACCCGGCCGGCGCGCATGATCAGGTCTATGAAGCAGGTCTGGCGGCGGGTTCGGCGGCCGGCGACGGCAGCACGGTTGCGACAGGCACC
>NZ_RZPF01000172.1:0-9844 GCF_004022735.1 Mesorhizobium sp. M7A.F.Ca.AU.001.01.1.1 | reverse complement strand
GTCCGTACCACCAGGTCGGATAGACGAACAGGATCGCTTCGGCCCAGTTGAGCAGTTCGAAATGCGGCTTCAGTGCCGGGTCCTGCGGCGCCTGGTCATTGTAGGAGCGCCGCTCGTCGCAGCCCATCACCGGGTCGAATTTCTCCGCATAGAGGTCGAGCAGCCGCACCTCCCAGCCTCGTCGCATCAGCACGTCGATGGCAGTGTCGCGGATGGCGGCGCAAAAGCTCTCGGGTACCGGATGGCAGTAGACCACCAGTGCGCGCATCAGAACTCATCCATGCGGGCCGCGACCTTGGTCGTGAAAGCCTTGCGCGAGCCGTCGGTAGACAGGTTCATCGCGTAGTGCGCGAGGTAGGTCACCGGCGCGCCCGGTTTGACGGTGGCGCGCAGCATCCGCTTGATCAGCCTGCGCGGCGGATCGCCCATCAGCAGGGCGCGGAACCGGCTGCCGCCGTAGGTGGTCACCGCCGCAACCTTGCGAATGTTGTGCAGCGACGGCTGCGCCTTGCCGTCGACCAATTTGAACGACACGCCGGGCAAGAACACGCGATCGAAAAAGCCTTTCAGGATCGCTGGAAAGCCATAGTTCCAGACGGGATAGGAAAGCACCAGCGCATCGGCGCGCAGCAGGCGCTCGACATAAGGCGCGACAGCGTCGGCGGGGCCACGTGGGTTGTGGTAGTCCAGCCGCTCCTGGCGCGTCAGTCGCGGATCGAAACCCTCGGCATAGAGATCGCAGTCGTCGACCGTATGGCCCGCCGCCGTCAGGCGCTCGACGATCATCCGGTGCAGGCCGGCATTGAAGCTGGTCTCGACCGGATGGGCGTAGAGGACGAGGATGTTCATCATCCTACCTTCTGCAGCCCCCTGAACAAAAAAGTCCGCCCGGAACGGTAGTCGTAGTCCGGGTTCTCCCAGGCGATCATCTTGCCGGGGTTGAGGAGCCCTTGCGGATCGGTCTGGCGCTTGAAGGCGAGTTGCACCGCGTCGGTCTGCTTCATGCCGCCCTCTTCCAGCGTGTAGCGATGCGGGTTGAAGATCGGGCAACCGTTCGCTTCATGCAGGCGCACGATCTCGTCGAGCCGCGCTTCGGTCGTGAACTTGACCAGCGGCAGGCCGAAGCAGGTAATGTTGCCGTCCAGCCGCACGAATTCGAGATGCGAGAAAACCTCGCCCGGAAACATCGCATCCATCTTCTCGACAAGCGCCAGCTGGTTGGGAAAGGGATAGAGCGACTGCAGATAGGTGATCGAAGGGTCGACGCGCAGCGCCCTCAGCGTGGTGTGGTTCCAAGCCAATTCATAGGCCGGCGGCAGGCCTTTTTTCTCATCCGGCGTCGCCGTGGCCGCATTGTAGATCACCTCGCCGCCGGCACGCCGGGTGAAGGCAAGAAAAGCGTCCAGCCCGGGCTGCGCCACCATGACGACGCAAATGCTCTGCCCGTCGCTCAGGAATTTCTGGTGCCGCTTGAAATAGAGCTGCGGCACGGGTGCCGCTATCGGCGTGATCAGCTTGGTCAGGATGCCATCCTGACAGGCCAGCGCATTGCCATAGCGGGCCGCATCCATGAAAGCGTCGAAGCCGACAATGACGTCGATCCAGTCATACGCCGCGGTCAGCGGCATCTCGACTTCCGATATGATGCCGTTGGTGCCGTAGGCATGGGTCACCTTGTGCAGATCCGCGCCGGTGAGCTCGAGCGCTTTCGGCTCGGCCTCCATGGTCACCACGCGCAGCCGAAGCACATTGCCGAAATCGCGCAACCCGCCGAAATTGATCGAGCCGATGCCGCCCGAACCGCCGGCGATGAAGCCGCCAATCGAGGCTGTGTTGTAGGTGGAGGGCGATAGCCGCAGTTCCTGCCCGGAATGCGCCCGCGTTGCCTTGTCGATATCGGCCAGGATCGCCCCCGGCCCGGTCACGACGCGACCCGGAGCGATCGACTTGATCTCGTTCATCTCGGCAAGGTTGAGCACGACGCCGCCGGAGAGCGGCATCGCCTGGCCGTAATTACCGGTGCCGCTGCCGCGCGGTGTCACCGGCACGCCATGACGATGACTGGCGGCAAGCACGCGGATCAGTTCGGCCTCGTTCTTCGGCGTCACGATCAGGTCGCCGGTGACATGGTCGAGCTGCTGCTTCAGCACCGGGCTGTACCAGTAGAAGTCACGGCTCTTCTGCTGGACGATGGCCGGATTGTCGTCGACCTTCAGGCCTTCGAGATCGCGTTTGAGCGCCGAAACATCCATCATTCCACCATCAGTTCGTCGAGTTCGGCATAATCTGGCAATTGGCGGTCGATCGCCTTGCCGCCGCGCACCACGATGCGATCCGATTCGGGCCGCGACAGCAATTCCGTCCAGCTTCGGCCTTTGAACACGATGAAATCGGCATCACCGCCGGCAGCCAGCGTGCCGAAGCCATCAAACCGCATCACCTTGGCCGGCGTCGCGGTGACCGCTTGCGGCCAGTCGGCGACCGGATGATCGAAATGCAGGATGCGCGTCGCCATGCGGTAGACCTCCAGCATGTCGAGATCGCCATAGGCATAGAAGGGATCACGCGTGTTGTCGGAAGCAACCGCCACCGGAATGCCCCTCGCCTTCATCTCGTGCAGCAGCGTCACGCCACGCCAGCGTGGCGTGGTGCCGTCGGCGCGCCGGTCCTGCAGATAGAGATTGCACATCGGCAGCGAGACGACGGCGAGCCCCGCTTTCGCCACCTTGTCCAGCGTGTCGAGCACGTCGAGATCCGGCTGGCGCGCCAGCGAGCAGCAATGGCCGACGAGGATCTTTCCTTCGAAACCGTTCCACAGAGCGGCCTCGGCGATCTTCTTCAGCGATATGGCGGAAATGTCGTTGGTCTCGTCGGCATGGAAATCGAGATCGAGGCCATGCTTGATGGCCTGCGCGAAGACGTGATCGAGCAGCTCTTCGAGGTCCGGCGCCATATAGGTGACGACACCGAGCACGCCCTTTGCCGCGGCAACCCTCTTTGCCAGCCTGTCGAACCACTTTTTGTTGCGCACGCCTTCGACGCCGAGCAGGCAGGCGCCCTGCAACTCGATGCGGCCGCGCCATTCCTCGCGCATCGCCTCGAACGCCGGCCAGGAGATTTCCTCCTGCGGCGCGACGCTGTCGATGTGGGTGCGCAGCGCCCTTGTGCCATGGGCGTAGGCGCAGCGCAGCGAGAAATCCATCCGCCGCGCCAAATCCTCGGCGCTCCAGCGTGCCACACGATCGGCATCGGCGGCATTCAGCGCGCCCATGAACGTGCCGTCGGGATTGGGCTTTCGCGGCCAGATATGGCCCTTGTCGATATGCGTGTGGCAGTCGACGAAGCACGGCAGCACGATGCGACCGCCGAGATCGACGGCGTCGGCAGACGCTTTCAATCGGCCATGCGCGGCGATGTTGGAAATCTTGCCGTCGGCGACAGTGACGTCGGCAAGCGCGAAGCCATCGCTATCGGGGACAGCAGCGAGCCCCGGTGTCAGGGACGCGTGAAGCCTGACGTTGGTAAGCCGGTATGAACCAGTGTTGGGAATCAAGGCCTAGCGCTCCTGCTTCAGCGCGCTTTCATGCCAGCGCCGCAAGATGAGATGCGATATCAGCGACAGCACGAGGAAGATCAAAATGCCGGTCAGCGAGATCAGGAACAGCGCCGCGAACAGCCGCGGCGCGTTGAGCCGGTAGCCGGCCTCGATGATGCGCGAGGCAAGGCCGGACGACTGGCCGGTGGTACCGGCAACGAACTCGGCCACCACGGCGCCGATCAGCGACAGGCCGCCGGCGATCTTCAACCCGCCGAGGAAATAGGGCATCGCCGCCGGCAGCCTGAGATAGCGCAATTGCTGCCAGCGCGTCGCGCCGTTGAGCTTGAACATATCGCGCAGATTGCGGTCGACGGAGTTGAGGCCAAGCGTGGTGTTGGACAGGATCGGAAAGAAGGCGACGATCCAGGCGCACAGCAGAAGCTTGGTCGTCTGGTCGTTCACATAGATGTTGATCAGCGGAAAGATCGCCACGATCGGCGTCACCTGCAGCACGATGGCGAAGGGGAAGAACGACATCTCGACCCATTTCGACTGCGCGAACAGCACCGCCAGCCCGACCCCGCCTATGACCGCCAGAGCCAAGCTGAGAAAGGTGATGCGCAAGGTGACCAGCAGCGAGGAAAACAGCAGGCCGGCATCGTTGTAGAGCGTCCACAGCACCACGCCGGGACGCGGCAGGATGTATTGCGGGATCTCGTTCCACACGCAGATGCGATCCCACAGCCAGATCGCCAGGATCATGATCGCCAGCGGCAGCACCCAGCGGCCGATCCGTTCGAACCGCGCCTGGCGCACGCGGCGTGCTTCCTCGGGGTCGAGTTCGAGCACGCGCTCGTCAATGGCCGTCATAATGCGCGCCTGCTGTTGAGTTGATGGCCTTGACCAGCACGTCGGAAGCCTGACGGCACAGTGCCGCATAGTCTGGCGAGGTGCGAAACGCCTCGTCGCGCGGATAGGAGGCCTCGATGGCGAGTTCGTCGAACACCCTGCCCGGCCGCGCCGCCATGACGACGACGCGGTTGGACAGGAACACGCTTTCGAAGACACTGTGGGTGACGAAGACGACGGTGAACCGTTCGTCCTGCCACAGTTCCAGGAGATCGTTGTTGAGCTTGAAGCGGGTGATCTCGTCGAGTGCCGCGAACGGTTCGTCCATCAGCAGCACGCGCGGTTTGGTCACCATGGCGCGCGCTATGGATACGCGCATCTTCATGCCGCCTGACAGTTCGCGCGGCACCGCGTTTTCGAAGCCGGTCAGGTGAACCCGCGCCAACATCTCCGTTACCGCCGGTGTCGCCTTGGCGTGCGAAATGCCTTTCAGCCGAAGCGGTAGCCAGACATTGTCGAAAACATTGGCCCAAGGCAGCAGCGTCGGCTCCTGGAAGACGAAGCCGATGTTCGAGCGGTCGAGCGAGCCGCCACCGCGCCAATCGAGCACGCCGGAAGTTGGCGTCGACAGGCCGGCGATCAGCCGCAGCGCCGTCGACTTGCCGCAACCCGACGGCCCGAGCAGGCTGACGAAATCGCCTTCCCGGATGGTCAGGTCGACGTCGCTGAGCGCCGTCACGCCGTTGGAGAACACCTTGCCGACGCCCTTCAGCGCCAGGAGCGTCGGGGCCGCACCCGACGCAGCCGGCGCTTGCGCCACTTTTTCCCTTATCATTCCGGGGCGGCCTATTTCTTCAGCTCGAGCCCGACGCCTTTGTTGATGAAGGTCAGCGTGTAGGCCTTCTTGATGTCGATGCCGGCTGGCGTGACCTTAGCCTTTACCATCTTGTCGTAGAAACTCTTGATCCGCGCGTCGGTCATGGCGCCGATGCCGAGCTTTTCGGTGTCGCCGGAATCGGCCAGGCCGAACTTCTTCATCTGCTCGATCGAGAACGCGATCTGCTCGTCGCTCATGTCGGGATTGTCTTTCTTGATCATGTCGTTGGCGGCTTTGTTGTCGCCGTAGAGATATTTGTACCAGCCCTTGGCCGAGCCATCGACGAAGCACTGGACCACCTCCGGCTTCTTGTCGATCGTGTCCTGCATCACTTCGATCGTCGTCGAATATGTGTCCCAGCCATAGTCGGCGAGCAGGAACTGGTTCGGCACGAAGCCGCCTTCCTTCTGGACCGCGAACGGCTCTGAGGTGACGTAGCCCTGCTGGATCGACTTCTTGTTGGCGAGGAAGGGAGCGGTGTTGTAGGTGTAGGGCGCGCGTTTGGAGGCGTCGAAGCCGAGTTCGATGACCATCCACTGGAAGAAGGTCTGCACGCCCTCGTCGCCCAATATGTACTGGTCGGCGTTCTTCAGGTCCTCCCATTTGTCGAGCCCCTCGCCGGGGTGGGACATGATGACCTGCGGGTCCTTCTGGAAATCCGCCGCCACCACGCGCATCGGTATGCCTTGCTGGACCGCATCGAAGGCCGACAGCAGATTGCCGCCCATGTAGAAATCGATCTTGCCGGCCAGCAGCATCGGCCGGCCGCTGACTTGCGGACCGCCCTGCATGATGGTGACGTCGAGGCCGCAGGCGGCGTAGGTGCCGTCCGCCACGGACTGGTAATATCCGCCATGTTCCGGCTCGGCCAACCAGTTGGTGCCGAAGGTGACTTTCTCATTCGCAGCCGCACCCAGCGTGCTGGCTGCAAGCAGGGCCACAACCGCCACCGAGATCTTCTGTTTTCCGTACATCGACACCACCCTCTGTTTGCTCCGGCGCGCCACGCGCCAGGCTCGACACCAAAGATTCAAGAAGCAAGACACATGCCACCGGCGTCTGGCGCCGGGACCGCCCGCTTGAAAGACGTTGCCATGCCAAGCGCGAACGGGTCATGCTGTACGGAAGGCATCGTGCCTATTTTTTGAACGGCTGTCCACAATCGCCCGGGCAACATGCACCGCCATCTTGAAGGTGTAATGAGTCCGGCTTTAGGTGGCGGCATCCAGGAGATTGCCATGTTCAAATTCCTCACCCCGAAGTCCATCAAGCCGCCCTTTGCCCGCTACAGTCACGGCGTCGAGGTGCCGGCCGGCAAGCGGCTTGTGCTGTGCTCGGGCCAGGTCGCCATCACCGCCGACGACCTGATTCCCGAAGACGCCGGAGCGCAGGCCGAACTCTGCTTTCAAAACATCGCGGCGATTCTCGGCGAAGCCGGCCTGGGTCTCAGGGATATCGTGCGCATCAACGCCTATGTCACCGACCGCGCGCATCTGCGGCCCTATATGGACGTCCGCGACCGGCTGTTTTCGAGCCCCGCGCCAGCGTCGACATTGATGATTGTTTCCGGCTTTGCCCGGCCCGAATTCAAGGTCGAAATCGAGGCCATCGCGGCGGGGTGATCGACAGGCCGCCCGTCCCGCGCTAGGTCTGCCTGACCATTGAAGAGGCATGACATGACCGTACCCAAAAGACGCGTGTGGTGGGGCGACTACCGGACCACCGAATACGCCTCGATCGATCCCGAGGCGACCATCGCCGTGCTGCCAGTGGCGGCGATCGAGCAGCATGGGCCGCATCTGCCTGTTTCGACCGACACGTCGATCATGAACGGCATGCTCGACACGGTCATTTCGCGCCTGCCCGACGATCTCGACATCCGCATCCTGCCGGTGCAGGCCGTGGGCAAATCCAACGAACACCTGCATGCGCCGGGCACCCTCACTCTGCCGGCAACCACGCTGATCGAAGCCTGGACCGAGCTTGGCCTGTCGATCGCGCGCGCCGGTGTGCGCAAGCTGATCGTGGTCAATTCGCATGGCGGCAACGAGGAGATCATGGGCATCGTCACGCGCGAATTGCGCGTGCGCGAAAAGATGCTGGCGGTGAAGACCAGCTGGCAGCGTTTTGGCCGTCCGGCCGGCATGTATACCGAACTGGAGGACCGTCACGGCATCCATGGCGGCGATGTCGAGACCTCGCTGATGCTGCATTTCCGGCCGGACCTCGTGGACATGGGCAAATCAGACAATTTCGTTTCCAATGTCGCCAAGGCCGAAAAGGAATTTTCGCTGCTGCGCCACACCGGCACCCACGCCTTCGCCTGGATCGCCAGCGATCTCAACCCGAACGGCGTCGTCGGCGACGCCAGCATCGCGACGGCGGAGAAGGGCCGGCTGACGGCAGAATATCAGGCCGACGGCTTCATCAGCCTGCTGCAAGATGTGCGCAAGGCGAAGCTCGCGGAGTGGTTGACGTAGCCTCCAAACCAGTGGCAAGCGCTGTCATCGCTATTCCAGATCCTCTTGAACAAACGAGGCGATGGAGGAGGCGGATCAGACGAACAACGATATGGGGGCAAAGCTAGCTGTCGATCCTCAGCGCAAAGGGCGTGCCTTCAAAGGCGTCCGCGCCGCGCCCGATCGATTCGATCGCCTCGACCATGCGGCCGTTGCGCTCAAGCAACGCATCGGCCACGGCGATCAGTCGCGGATTGGGCGTTGCCGAAGGCGACAGCGCCCGCAGCGTCCGCGCCAATTCGGCCTCGTCACGCTTCGGCGCCAGTGCTGCCGCGATGATATAGGCCGAAGCCGTCGAGCGGCTGATGCCGGCATAGCAATGCACGAGCATCGGCCTTGCCCGGTCCCACCGGCGCGCGAAATCGAGCAGATTGCGGACATGGTCTTCGCCCGGCATGGTCATGCCGTCCTGCGCCACCGCGATGTCGTGCATGACCAGATGCAGGTGGTTTTCCCTCGAGATCGAGGCCGGCCGCACCACCTCCGTTCCGGCGGCGAGCAGCGAAAGCATGCGGTCGGCGCCGGTCCTGGCCACCGTTTCCTCGATCTTTGCAAGCGAGCAGACATGGATCATCGTTTTGAACCCTTCGATTGATGCTTGCGCCGCGACGCCCACTCGGCAAGTGCGGATTCGAGCCGCTGCCATTCCTCCTCACTGCCCGGCAGGCCGGCGCGCAGAACGTCAGGCCGGTCGGCAAAATGGCGAAGCAGGATGCCGCGCTCGCCGAGCGCTGCAAACAAATCGGCGGCATTGGTCAGACTGAGGAAACGATACAGTGTGGTTCCGCCCGCAACAGGAACGCCGAAGCGGCTGAAAAGCGCATCGAGACGCGCCGATTCACCGGCCAACGACGCCCGCATCACGTCCTGCCACCCGATGTCGGCAAGCGCGCGGATGCCATATTCCAGCGCCGGGCCGGCGACGGCCCATGGTCCGAACTGCGTATCCAGCCGGTCGACCGTCGCAGTATCGGAAAGTGCAAAGCCGAGCCGCAGCCCGGCCAGGCCAAAGAACTTGCCGAACGAGCGCAGCACGACGAGGCCGCCCCGACCGACATCGCCCGCGACGCTGTGCTGACGCGGGCCGACATCCATGAACGCCTCGTCGACGACCAGCAGTCCGCCCTTGGCGCGCAATCCGGCGGCCAGAGCCAGCAACCGGTCGCGCTCTATGACACGTCCATCCGGATTGTTCGGATTGACGATGATGACGAGGTCGGCGTCCGCCAACGCTTCGAAATTATCGACCTCCGCCACCTGGTGCCCGGCGATCGCGGCAGCGCGGGCATGTTCGGCGTAGGTCGGACCCAGCACCAACGCCTTGCCGGGCGAAATGAGCGACGCAACGCGCGGCAACAGGATCTGCGTGCCCGGCGCCGCCACGACGTTGGCTGGCGACGGCGCGCCGTAAGTACTGGCCGCGATCTCTGTCAGGTCGCGTGTGCGCGCGGCTTCCGGCAACCGCGACAGCGAGGTGGCGGGCAGGTCGAAAAGCGGGTAGGAGTGCGGATTGATACCGGTCGAGAGGTCGACGAAAGGCAGCAGGGCGTTGGGGAAAAGCACCCTCGCGCGGCCAAGACTTCCACCATGGTCCACAACCGCCCCATTAAGAAGCTTCATGTCAGTCCTGATCGCTTTCCTGTCATTGGTCGTCGAATTCGCCCTCGGTTACCCCGACTGGCTGTTTCGCGCCATCGGCCATCCGGTGACGTGGTTCGGCAGGCTGATATCCTTTCTCGACCGCAGGCTCAACCGCGCCACTGATCCCGACGCGCTGCGTCGCAAGCGCGGTGTCCAGGCGCTGCTGGTCATCGTGCTGGTGCCGGCGATAATTGGCCTGGGCGTGCAGATCCTGTTCTGGTTCGTTCCCATGGGCCTCGTCATCACGGCCCTTCTGGCAACGTCGCTTCTGTCGCAGAAGAGCCTCTATGAGCATGTCGAGGCGGTGGCTGACGCCCTCGACACCGGCGGCATCGCCTTGGCCCGCCTTGCCGTTTCGCGGATCGTCGGTCGAGCGTTTCAGGGTCGCGACCGACGATCCGCGAAACGGCAAGGCGGGCC